>JAZRMZ010000069.1:0-12453 GCA_045647905.1 Clostridia bacterium | reverse complement strand
GTTTGTCATTCTGAACGCAGTGAAGAATCTTTGTTTTTGGACAGATTCTTCGACTTCGCCTTTGGCTTCGCTCAGAATGACATTCTATTCTCTTCCTTAACTTAATGATATTGGGATGTAACCCCGCCCCTGCAAAAATGCAAATTTATACACGATATATGATTAACACAACAGCTCCAATTTATTTATATCTGTCTATGTCCTGAAGGGTTATGCCCTTGTGAAGCGCAATGTTTATTGCATTGGCAATTATTTCCGCAAGGCGTTCAACCATGGTGTCAATTTCCTTTGGTGTCACAACAAAGTCCCCGTAGTCGGAATTCAACACCTGTTTTATCATGGAATATTTGTCTTCTTCAACAATAACCGAAAGCAATTTGTATAAAGGAAGGTTCTCCTTTGCATTTTCTTTAAGGTCTTCAACAATCAGGTCAATTGTGTCCCCTGCAATGGTTGCCGCATCAATCACCGTTGGCACTCCGATTGCAATTACGGGAACACCAAGGGCTTCACGGTTGATTGCCATTCGTGCATTGCCCACCCCCGCACCGGGGGTTATGCCAGAGTCTGCAAACTGAATTGTCCGGCTTATGCGTTCCATACGTCTTGAACACAGGGCGTCAATTGCTATCACTGCGGAGGGGTTTGTTTTTTCCACAAGAGCCTTGATTATTTCGCCCGTTTCTATTCCCGTGAGCCCCAATACCCCCGGCGTAACTGCACAAACCGACCTGAGCCGGCTGTCGATTTCTTCGGGCATATATTCAAGCAGATGCCTTGTTACAAGAACCGACGAAACACATTTGGGTCCAACGGCATCGGCTGTTATGTTGCGATTTCCCAGACCAACCACAAGAACCGTTCCGTTGCCAATGGAGTCAAGCAGCGTTGAAAGCTCCTTTGCGCATACCCGACAAGCCGCTTCATAAAGGGTCTGGTCAATCTGAACATCCCCCGAAATATCAACAGTCACATATCTTCCGCAGGGCTTGCCCAACTTTTCCGCCCCTTCGTTGTCGGTGATTCTCACAATTGTTGTGTGGATTCCATGTTCATCCTCGCGTTCTTCGGCTTCAACGCCTTTCAGTTCCTGCGGTGAGTCGTCCTCCAGTTGCATAACTCTTGCTTCATCTGCAAAATCTGTTCTTGCACAAAATTTCATTATAACATCTCCCAAATCAATATTAGCCTGACAAAAGCCATACGAACCTGCCTGAAAAGGCAATGGTGTATACATTGCTTGACACTTTTTATACTTTGTGTTAAAATGGTGCTGTATGCAGGTTTAGCTGGTGAAGTTTTCAATAAACCCCGTCAGTTCCGAAAGGCTCATAAGCTTCACTCCCTGCTTGAGCATTGTCAGGTCATCGGCTGACAAGTCGCTTTGATACACATTGGCGTGGTACAAAAATTCTTCTTTCCCGTCATTGATAACATAAACGCCCACGGTTGCGCCTTCAAGGCGTACTGTGTAATATTCTGACGGCACGGGCACAGGCTCGCTTGTGGGAACAGAAAGTGTGTCTGCATCGCTTTCGTTGGTTGCATCTTTTGAGGTGGCGGCTTCGGCGGTTTCAACAAGGTTCTCTTCGGCAATTCGTTTTGTGAGGGTGTATGTTACGAAACCCGTTGCCACGGCAACCGTTACCAGCAGTATAAATATCAGAAAGATTTTTGCAGTTGTCTTCAGCATTTTTTTCACGGCCTTTCTTTGCGGTTGTGATGAAGTATTTATTGCATTTTCTTTGATTACAATATAAGTGTCAACATTTTTACGGGTTTTATACCTGAAAAAACATATTTTGCATAATGGGGAATTTGCAATTTTCCGTTATGAACATAAATTAAATTGCCCGTGCAAAATTTTCGGCTTTGCCGAAATGCACGTGGGCAAACAAAGCGTAATTGCTTCGAACGATAGCCGGGGCGAGCGGCGAAGCCGCTTTGTTCTCTTTTCGAGAAAGGACGTGTTTGAATGAAAGAGGGTTCAATCAAACCTTATGTTAAGAAATTTATATTAACATTCAGTATCACCTTCATCGTCTGTATGTTTCTTGTGGCAGGGGTTTTCATTGCTGCTGTCATGGGATGGTTCGGAGGGGTTGAGGACCTTGATATTCCTGCCCTGACCAGCGACGCTTCTTCGCAGATTTTCTATGTTGATGCCAACGGAACACAACAGCACATAACAACACTCACCTCGGCGCAAAACAAGGTCTGGGTCGATGCCGACCAGATTCCTCAGCATATGAAGGATGCGTTTGTTGCCATTGAGGACGAGCGTTTTTACTCCCATTCGGGCTTTGACTGGCGCAGAACCATGAAAGCTCTTGTGGCGTATATCGGAAATCAGTTCAGCGGCAAGGCGTCAACCTTTGGCGGAAGTACCATAACTCAACAGCTTGTGAAGAATCTTACGGGTGATGACGACAGAACCGCCGCGCGAAAAATCCGTGAAATTTCCCAGGCGGTTAACCTTGAAAAGCAGATTTCAAAGGATAAAATTCTTGAACTGTATATGAATTCCATTTATCTTTCACAGGGCTGTACGGGTGTTCAGGCGGCATCTGATAAATTCTTTGGAAAACCCGTAAACGAACTGACCCTTGCGGAGTGTGCCTCAATTGCAGGAATAACTCAGTATCCGTCCCACTATGACCCGTTGGTTAATCCCGAAAATAATATTGAAAAACAAAAAACCGTTCTCAAAAAGATGCTTGAGCTCAGACTTATAACATCTGAAGAATATGATGAAGCCATGGCGCAGGAGCTTGTTTTTGGAAAAAGTTCTCAGGGTGCCGGCAGGGACGAGAGCATTAATTCATATTTTGTTGATCAGGTTATTTATGATTTGCTTGAAGAACTTGAGGATATGGGCTATTCAAAGACCCTTGCAAGCAAGGTGGTTTATTCGGGCGGTCTGAAAATTGTCACAACAATCGACCCTGCTGTTCAGAATGCAATGGAGAATGTTTATGAAAACGCTTCAAACTTCCCCAATGGAACAGGTTCAAACCCCATTCAGTCGGCAATGGTCGTGATTGACCCCAAAACAGGTGCAGTCAAAGGTATTGTTGGTGGAATAGGCAGAAAAACGAACAATCTTGTGCTGAACCGTGCAACCCAGAGCTTGCGTCAGCCCGGTTCAACAATCAAGCCCATTGCTGTATATGCCCCTGCAATGGAGAATAAGGTTATAACCGCAGGAAGCACCTATGTTGACCGTGAAAAGGACTTCAACGGATGGGTTCCCCACAACTATGACCGAACCTTCACGAATCATCCCGTGACGGTGCGTGTTGCATTGCGAAAATCTTTGAACACAACCCCTGTTTTCATTCTTGAAGAAATGGGCCCCGAGGTTTCATATAATTTCATGACCCAGAAGTTGGGCGTCACATCGTTGGTTAAGTCCGAGACGGGCAGCGACGGAAAAGTATATTCTGACATCGGCTTGTCTTCTCTGGCGTTGGGTGGTCTTACCCATGGTATTTCGCCCCTTGAACTCACTGCCGCATATACACCCTTTGCAAACGGCGGTCTTTACGCAAAACCATATTGTATCAGCACCGTAACCAATTCACGGGGCAAGGTTCTTGTTCAGAACAATCCTCAGTTCACAAACGCAATGAGTGAAGAAACCGCATTTATTATGAGCGGTATGCTCAATGAGGTTGTCACATCGGGCACAGGTGTTGGGGCAGGACTCTCATCGGGTATGTATACAGCAGGAAAAACAGGTACAACTTCCAACAACAACGACCGTTGGTTTGTTGGCTACACACCCCATTATGTTGCGGCGGTGTGGTATGGCTACGATTCGCCCCGCGAGATTTATGCGTCGGGCAATCCCTGCATCCCCGTCTGGAACAAAATCATGACCGAAATCAACAAGGATAAGCCGGTCATAACCCGTCTTACGGCTCCGGCAGGAATAACAACCGCAAGTTATTGCACCCATTCGGGTCTTCTCAGTACAAAGAGTTGCGAAGGCCGTGATGCCTTCTATTTCTCAACCGATAATATGCCGCCTTACTGTAAGGGCGTTCATACCATTGAAGACGATGAGGCGGAAAGCTCTGAGACTTCAACAACTGTAATTCAGGGCAATCAGGTTCCGAGATCGAGCACTACCGAGAAAAAAACACCCTCAAAACCATCACCCTCCAATGATGGCAAGCACTGGCCCGTTGCACCTCAGCAACCTGCAAAGAAGCTGCCCGGAATGTAGCGAATATATAAATGAAGAAAAGCCGCCCGACGGCACAGCGATGAAATTTCGTCTGTGACCGTTGGGCGGCTTTTTTCTTTTGTACGGCTGAAAAGATTCTTCACTGCGTTCAGAATGACAACACATCGGCACGGTTCATGTCATGCTGAGCGGAGTCGAAGCATCTGTTCCGTCGAGCTGTTCTTTTATTGAGCATAAACTCCGACTCCTTTTCATAAAATATAATATTATACTGTATGAAAAAAGGGGTCTTTGAAATGCGCAGATATAAAGCGGTTGTAATTGACGGAAAAAAGTGGATGATGTACAGCTGTCGGGCATTTCTTGGTTTGACGGTTGCGGTGTTAATGCTGTTTAGTCTTGTTTTGTCGGAGATTATTGTCCCAAACAGAACGGATTTTGCTGAAAGAACGGTTACGGAAAGTATTCCTGCAATAAAGGGGTTTTCAAAGGAGGGCGCAGGTGTTATTGACGAATTGGCTCAAAGTGCAAAAAAAGCGTTGACCTTTGTTCTGGGCTTTGATTTTAACGATTCTCAAACTGTTATATACGGCGAAATTCCATTTTTTAGATCGGTCAGTCGGGGTTACCTTGCACAGCAGGCAAATGATGCGGTCAGAATGGCTTATAATCCTCAAAATGCCGACACTCAGAATACGTCACCTGACCCCCAAACTCCCGAAAACGGTTTTTATCCCATAAAGGAAGTTGATTCGGGCCAGAAAAAGGCTTTGGGGGATGAATCGGAAAAAATCCTGATACGAAACGAAACGGACTTTGGAATAAATATTGAAAAGATGCTGGAAGAACCGTTGAACTTTGATATGAAAGGAACTGCACCAAGGGTTCTGATTGTGCATACCCATGCAACCGAGTGCTATACTCCCACAGGTGTTGAAAACTATGACTCATCCAAAAGCGACCGAAGCCTTGATGCCAGTATGAATGTCACAAAGGTGGGTGAGGTTTTCAAAGACGTTCTGGAAAATAAGGGGATAGCCGTTATCCACGACAAAACCTTCCATGACCATCCAAACTTCAATGGTTCTTATGAGAATTCACGAAAAACAGTACAAAGGTATCTTGAACAATATCCTGAAATTGCCGTGGTGCTGGACGTACATAGGGATGCCTTTGTGTATGATGACGGGTCAAAGGCAAAGTTCGTTACGGAAATTGACGGGAAAAAGACCGCTCAGCTTATGTTTGTTGTGGGAACAAATGCAGGAGGGCTTGAGCATCCCAACTGGCGTGAGAATATGAAGCTTGCTTTAAAGCTGCAAAATCATATAAACAAAAAATATCCGTCCCTCATGCGTGGCGTCAACCTGCGCAAAGAACGCTTCAACGGGCACATGACAACGGGTAGTCTGATAATCGAGGTGGGCAGCAGCGGCAACACCTTGCAGGAGGCAATGAACGGAGCAGAACGTGCCGCTTTGGTAATCGGAGAGTTTTTGAATACTCTGAAATGATGGAGGTTGATTTATTTGAAGTATTATAATTACGGCTGTCTGGAAAAGGAAATTGAGGTACTCAAAAAAATATATCCGGAGACGGAATGGGGAACAATAGGCAAATCGGTCTGCGGAAAAGACCTGTTTTACATACGTTTGGGTCATGGCAAAAAAGCAATATCTTTCAACGGGGCACATCACGGAATGGAATGGATAACCTCCGCAATGCTTATGCGGTTTGTGAATGATTATCTGTCCTGCGAAAAAGAAAAAAAGCCTCTGGGCGGATTTCTGCCCGAAAAGCTCAGCCAAAATGTTTCGCTGTACATAGTTCCAATGGTCAATCCCGATGGTGTGGAGCTTGCAACGGGCGGAAGTGTTGAAAAAGATTTGACACAAATTAATCCGGGCGGTGATTTCAGACGTTGGCAGGCAAATGCCAACGGTGTTGACCTTAATCATAATTATGATGCCCTGTGGCAAAAATCAAAGGATATGGAAAGTGAATACGGAATTTTTGGAGCGGGGCCAACCCGATATTCGGGCGAAGCCCCTTTTTCCGAGCCTGAAACAAGGGCATTGGCTGAATTTACGGTGAAGCAGGATTTTGAAATGATAATCGCTTACCACAGTCAGGGAAAGGTCATATACCACGGCTTTGAAGGCAAAGAGCCGCCACTGTCCCTGAAAATCGCAAAAGCCTTTGAGTGCGTTTCGGAATATAAACTTGACCAGACTCAGGGGATTGCTTCCTTTGGCGGATACAAGGATTGGTTTGTGGATAAGTTCCAAAGACCGGGCTTCACCGTTGAGGTGGGCGAAGGCAGAAACCCCCTTCCCGTTGAAAATCTTCCTATTATATATAAGGAAACCTTGCCGATACTTTTGGGGGCAATGACCGTGGTGTGAGCCAAACATCCATTCCGGGCGGAGTGAAGAATCTTACCACTGTATGAAAAAACACTATGTGTTTTCTTTATCACACAAAATGCTCTTGCATTTTGCCAACCTGCGCTACAAACACGTCGCAGGCGTGTTTGCTTAACGCTCCGGCATTCTGAGTGGAGTGCGCTCCTCCCCATATGTCATTCAGAGCGGAGTGAAGAATCTTACCCCTGTATGAAAAAACACTATGTGTTTTCTCTATCACACAAAATGCTCTTGCATTTTGCCAACCTGCGCTACAAACACGTCACAGGCGTGTTTGCTTAACGCTCCGGCATTCTGAGTGGAGTGCGCTCCCCCCCACCCCTGTCATTCTGAGTGGAGTGAAACGGAATCGAAGAATCTGAAAAAGATTGTTCTTGATAAATCCAATCTTGTGTGATATACTAATCCGAGAATAAAATGCGGAGGAAAAAGCATATGTCAGATAAAAAGAAGATAAAGGTTATAGGCGCAGGACTTGCGGGCTGTGAGGCGGCGTGGCAGCTTGCCAATATGGGGATTTTGGTTGACTTGTATGAAATGAAACCCAAAAAGTTTTCTCCTGCCCACAAAAGTCCCGATTTTGCGGAACTGGTTTGCAGTAATTCTTTCCGTGCCGACGGAATATATAACGCTGTGGGATTGCTGAAAGAGGAAATGCGAAAGCTCAATTCTCTGATTATGGAATGTGCCGATGCGGTAAAGGTTCCTGCAGGCGGTGCTCTTGCTGTTGACCGTGATGCATTTGCAAAAATGGTAACAGAAAAAATAAAGTCCCACCCCAACATTTCTGTGATTGAGGAGGAAGTCACCCAAATTGATACGGACGAATATACTGTTGTTGCGGCAGGACCTCTGGCATCTGACGGAATTGCTGAGAATATTCTCAGGCTCACGGGCGATACCTCACTTCATTTCTTTGATGCGGCAGCTCCCATTGTGACCTTTGAAAGCATAGATATGTCAAAGGCATTCAAGGCGGCACGATACGGAAAGGGTGGCGACGATTACATTAATTGTCCCATGAACAAGGATGAATATCTGGCTTTTCGTGAAGAGCTTGTGAACGCTGAGGCGGCTCAGGTTCACGAGGGCGTTGAAAACCCAAAGGTGTTTGAGGGCTGTATGCCCATTGAAATTATGGCGGCACGTGGTGTTGACACCATGCGTTATGGTCCATTGAAGCCCGTGGGTCTCACAAATCCCCACGACGACAGCCGTCCCTATGCAGTTGTGCAATTGCGTCAGGACAACGGCGCAGGAAGTATGTATAATATAGTAGGTTTTCAGACCCATTTGAAGTTCGGTGAGCAAAAACGTGTTTTTGGAATGATTCCCGGTCTTGAAAATGCCGAATTTGTGCGTTATGGCGTTATGCACCGGAACACTTATATAAATTCGCCGGAGTTGTTGACTGATAAATATAATATGAAGGAATTTCCCAAAATATATTTTGCAGGGCAGATAACCGGCGTTGAGGGTTATATTGAGTCGGCTTCTTCGGGATTGTGGGCAGGTATTTGCGCCGGATGTGCCATTCTGGAAAAGCCCGTACCTGAACTGACTGCAAAAACCGCAATGGGTGCACTGACAAAGTATGTGTCCAATCCTGCCGTAACTGATTTTCAGCCCATGAACGTGAATTTTGGTATTTTTGAGGACTTGGGTATGAGAATAAAGGACAAGCGTGAAAAAGCAGAAAAGTATGCCGAGCGCAGTTTTGAAGAACTTGAAAGAGTGTTTGGATAAACATAGCTCTCCCTCAGGTGTCAAAGCCAAAGGCTTTCACGGATGGGTAGCCCTTAGGGGTCATTCTGAACGCAGTGAAGAATCTTTGTGAGTCCCAGCGAACTGTACTCAGTATGGCGTCAGGTAGCCCTTATGGGTCATTCTGAGCGTAGCGAAGAATCTATTTAAAGTGCGAAATGCGAAATGAGATGCTTCGACAAGCTCAGCATGACCTCCTTGGCGTCATTCTGAACGAAGTGAAGAATCTTTGTGAGACTCAATGAACCGGACTCAGGGTGACGTTGAGATGCTTCGACAAGCTCAGCATGACCTCCCTGGTGTCATTCTGAACGAAGTGAAGAATCTGAAAAGACCCCTTCGGCAGGCTCAGGACGACGTTGAGATGCTTCGACAAGTTCAGCATGACCTCCTTGGTGTCATTCTGAACGCAGTGAAGAATCTTTGTGAGTCCCAACGAGCTGGACTCAGGGTGACGTTGAGATGCTTCGACAGGCTCAGCATGACCTCCCTGATGTCATTCTGAACGAAGTGAAGAATCTGAAAAGCCCCAACGAACTGTACTCAGGGCGACGTTGAGATGCTTTTCTGAACGTAGTGAAGAATCTCAAGCACCTCAAAATACAGTTCGTCGTTCTTCTTTTGAACAAATTACACAATAAGAAGTGTGCAGAACAGGAAAATTTTCAAAAGTTATTAAAATTTCCAAAAAACACTTGACATAATCATAAAACAGTATTACAATATATGTCGTAATATGATGTTTTTCAATAGGAATGTGGTTTTGAAAGACATTAATAATCCTTGATTTGTTCATTAATATACTGTTTTTGACAAAAGAATTTAAAATGTATTACAAAAATGTTACATTTTCAAAATTCGGTTGACATTGGCGGTGTTTTGGTGATATAATCAACGTAGTTAATGGGGGAAGTGTATTCATTGTACCCTGTTGACAGCAAAGCTAACACAAACGACTTTGCAAAACAATTTTTCATAACTTTGAAAAAAAATTAAAATTTTTTATATTTAAAGGAGGATTTGAGAATGTATAATCTCAAAAAAGTGATTGCTTCTATCTGCGTTATCGCTATGATGCTCACAACAGTTGCTTTCGCAGCAACATACAGTGACGTTGCAGAAGACAGTGCTTATTATGAAGCAATTGAAACACTCAACAAACTCGGAATCGTTACAGGTTACGAAGACGGTACTTACAAGCCCGAAGCTGGCGTAACAAGAGCTGAAATGGCTGCTCTTATCGCAAGAATCCAGGGCTACGGCGAATCAGCTGCAGGTCAGACTGCAACATCTTTCGTTGACGTTCCCGCTTCACACTGGGCATCAGGCTATGTTGCAAGCGCAGCAAGCACAGGCATCATCAACGGCTACGGCGACGGAAACTTCGGTCCCGATGATTCTGTTCTCTTTGAACAGGCTGTAAAGATGATTATGGCTGCTTTGGGTTACACACCCTACGCTGAATACAACGGTGGTTACCCCGGTGGTTACCTCGCTGCAGCACAGAGATACAACGTTACAGCTAACGTTTCTAATGCTACAATGGGTACAGAAGCTAACCGTGGTACAATTGCACAGCTCCTTGCTAATGCAATCGACACACCCCTTATGCAGCAGGTTGGCTGGACAACAAACGGCGAAGTTGATTACGTTATTTGCGATGGCAAGAACGGTAACGACTACAAAACACTCATGAGCGAATACCTCAATGTTGTTAAAATCCGTGGTGTTGTTACAGAAAACGTTTACACAGACCTCTATGCTGACAAGGAAATCGACACAGAAGATGATGAAGTTGTTGTAATCGATATCGTTGACACATTCGATACAACAAACAAAGACTTCAAGATGAATGAAAATGATGAATATGTTGGTACAATCGACACATTCCTCGTTGGCGAATCAGACGCTGCTGATTTCATCGGTAAGTCAGTTATCGCTTACGTTCAGGAAGTTGATGACGAATATGCAATCGTTTCAATCGTTGAAGATACAACAAGAAATGACATTTTGACAATCGACCTCAGCCAGTTCAACACAATCAATGCTAATGGCAAGTTTGAATACTACAAGACAACATCAGCAAAGACAGCTACAGCAGTTGCACTTGCTGACGAAGATGATATTGCAGTAGTTTACAACAATGCTTTCTATGCAGACGGTCTTGATGTATTTGGTGACATCGTTGAAGAAGACGGTGCTACACTTGACGGTGGTATGATCACTCTTATCGACAACAACGACGAAAAGGGTTACGACGTAATCTTTGTTGAAGTTGCTGAAACAGCAGTTGTTGACAAGGCTGAAGAAGGTTTTGCTACATTCAAGGTTGCTACAGCAAGAAACTACATCGCTGAGCTCGAAGTTGACGAAGACGACACAGACAAGATTGTTAAGGTAACAAAGGACGGCGAAGAAATCGCTCTTGCAGACCTCGCTGAATGGAATGTTCTTTCAATCATCGCTGCATCAGAAGATGCTGATTACATTCTCGCAGAAGTTGTTGCAAACGAAGTTATCGGTACAATCACATCTGAATCAAAGTCAACAACATCAGCAACAGAAAAGGCTTACAAAATTGGTTCTGACAAGTACGATGTAGCTGCAGGTGCTTATGGTGTTGAAACTATTGCTGTTGGTGAAGGTGGTATATTCTACATTGACAAGTACGGCAAGATTGCTGCTTTCAATGAAGATGCTGCTCTTGCATCAGGCGTTGCTGCAAACTATGCTTACGTAACAGCAGCTACAATTGATGAAGATATTCTCACAGGTAAGAATACAGCAATTGTTCAGATGGTAACAGCTGACGGCGTTGTTGCTCTCAATGTTAAGTCAACAGGTGCTAAGTTCAACGGTGAAACATTTGATGCTGATGATTACACAGAAGCAACAATTGCAGAAGCTCTTGAAGGTATGATGGTTAAGTATACCAAGAATTCTTCAAACCTCATCACAAAGATTGACTACCTCGACAGTGATGATTCAATCACAGGTGGTATGTATGATGAAATTGACAATGCTGAATTTGATTCAGAAGATAACAGATTCGTTGGTAAGTTCTACCTCGATGCTAACTCATATGTATTCTTTATCGCATATAAAGATGGTGAAGTTGTTCCTGAAGACTGCTACCTTGGTACAGAAGCTGACCTCGCTGATGGCGAAAACTACGACATCCTTGGTAAGTATGCTGACAAGAAGGCTGATGACAACAACATCGTAATCGTTAAGGATATTGCTGGTTCAGCTGGTAGAAAAGCTGGTCTTGCAGTTATCACAAGCGTTGGTACTTCAGAAAACGAAGACGGCGAACAGATTTATGCAATTGAAGCAGTTGTTAACGGCGAAGCAATTTCTGCTGACACAACAGCTGAAGTATTTGAAGAAGTTGACGGTGAAGATCTTACAGCGGGTGACATCGTTAAGATTAAGGTTAATGCAAACGGCGTTATTTCTGCTATCAACCTCGTATTTGACTTTGCTGAAGGCGTAAGAGCTAAGTATGATGCTGATAATGCTATTGATGACTATGCACTCGCATTTGATGCTATATATGAAGCTTCAGGTGATGAAGTTGTTGTAGGTGGTCTTGTAGAAAACTACAGAAGCAACTCAACAACAGCTACAATTGATGGCGAAGCTTACAAACTTTCACAGGCTGCTAACGTAATTGTTGTTGATGCAAACGGCAGAAAGCTCGACGTTAAGAAGGGTTCTGCTTCTAACTTCAAGTACTTTGATGCTCTCTACAAGACAGATAAAGATGGCAACGCAATTGACGTTGACGTAACAATCGGTGATGTAGATTATGAGACAATGACTCAGGACGAAGCTAAGGTTGCTGCTGACTACGTATTTGTAAGAGAATATGACGGCAGAGTTACTGACGTAGTAATCGTTAAGGGTGTTGAAGATATGAAGGTTAGAGCTGCTAACTAATTTAGTTACAGACCTAAACGAGTATCGGAAGATAACTTAATAAATTCAAGAGAGAAGTCAATTTTGACTTCTCTCTTTTTTTGAGCCTTCCCCTGTGGGAGGGGAAGGTGGGTTTTGCGGAGCAAAAGT
>JAZRMZ010000068.1:0-3367 GCA_045647905.1 Clostridia bacterium | reverse complement strand
GAATGGCTGATTGATTATGTCCGTGTCTATAAAGATAAAAACGGTTATGACGAGAGCAACAGACTTACCGAGTTTGAGCGTTTTATAAAAGATCTGGCTGACTCGCTCACTGCATTCGGACAGCGTATTTTATCATTTTTTCAAGACCTCTGCACACAGTGTCATCAGTTCTTTGAGCGTTTATTCAGTATGATTCCTGTTTTGTCCAGCCCGTCAAACTTCAATTTGTTGAACTAAATAATAAAACATTTAAGTGCAATGGGATATGAAATCCTGTTGCACTTTGCCGAATTTACTCTCAAATAACAAAAACAGACCTCTCTGCGGATAACAGAGAGGTCTTATTGTTTGGTTTAGGGTGCTGCGTTTTCCTTGTGGCGTTCTTCACGCATTTTCTCAAGTTCACGATACATCTGTTCTTTCTTTTCACCCTCAATATCGTAGGAGGTTTTGAGAATAATTGATTTGAGAACGTTGCTCAGAGCGTAACCGAAAACAAGGAATGCAAGAATCCACAAGCAAGTTTTGAGATATGTAGGTTGAGCCTGCATTGTGGCAACAAGGTCGCCCTCTGCAGATGACTGATAACCTACCCATGCAATCATAAAGGGAATTGCAAGTTCTCTCAGATAGTTGAGACCGGTTGAAATCCAGCCGGGAACGATGCCCTGGATAGCTTCCATTCTTTCGCCTGTTTCCCATTCGAGATAATCGAAGAATTCAACATTAAAGTGTGAGTTTGAAAGCTCCTGAATGCCGATGCCGATACCGAAAATGAAATAGAAAAGATAGAAGAAAATGCTGTTCCAACCGCTGAAGAACATTATACCGAACTGAGCTTCAACAAAACAGATTCCGAAAAGAACGCCTGCCGAAATGAGCGAATAGGGGCCGCAGAATTTGAGAAGCTTTGTGGGTTCGTGTTTCTTTGAAAGCTTTGTTGCAATAACATTACCAACAACTGTTCCGATAGCGGTAGGCAATGTGAGAAGAAGATTTTTTGAAGAACCAACCGTAATTGCAGCAAGAAAAGTTGACATTTTACCAAGCATTGCCAAAACGTTTACCCATTGAATGCCGTGATAAGCGCGGTAGTTTTTGTATTTAAAAAGAGAAAATACTGCTTTTGTGACCTTGATCTTCTTTTTCTTGGGAAGTTCGATTCTTTCCTTGCAGAAAAGGCCGCACATAAGGTTGCCGAAAAGTGTTACAGCACCCGCAACAATGCCGAGTGTCATATACATTTTGTTCTTGTCGTCGCTGAAAAGTCCGTAAACAAATGTGCCGAGATAAGCTGCGCCGTAACCGATATAATATGACAGCTGCCAGATTGTTGCAACGGTTTTCTTTTCTTTGTGGTTGGGTGAAATTACCTGAACCAGGTTATTGGAAGCGTTATTGAATATGTTGAAAACAGTCTGACCGCAAGCGATACCGTATCTGAGCAGATTCATCTGCTGAATTGACCAGCCCTGCGGAACATAGAAATAAGAAACCGTAAGAACAAACATGGGGATAAGGCAGATAAAATACCAATGGCGGTATCTGCCGAGAGGTGTTCTCCATTTCTGAACAAGGTATCCGCCGAGAATACCGAAGAGAATGCTGCAAATGGTTGTGAGAGTTGTCTGAACAGCAAGAATGCCTGCAATTTCTTCTGAATCAACTCCGACGGGACCGTAATAAAGTTCGTGAAGGAAGGCTGCTGCAAGAGAACCTGTAAGAGTTGTTCCGAACATGCCACCTGCTCGGGACAGCAAAATACAAAAATACTCAAACTTTGAGATAAATTTGCCTTCGTTGTGCGAGAGAGCATTCTGCGGAATTTCCGTAGCCGATGTTTTTTTGCTTTTTAACATCATATCATCTCCAAAATTGTCTTTTAGAGAATCTTAACATATTTTTTAATATAAAGCAATATATTTGGTGAATAAATAACAAATCCATTGACAATTTAGGTCCGATATTTTACAATTATATCAATAAAATCACAGGAGATTTAACAATGAAGAAAAGAATCATAGGAATTATCGCAATAATTCTGGTGGCCGTTTTTGTGGCGGGAATAATTTATTTTGAGATAGAACCAGCAAACACCAACATCAACTTTGATGCCGCAGATGCACAGAAAGTGACAGACACAACAATAAGATTCAATACTGACGGCAAGCTGAAAATATTGCACATTGCAGACCCGCACCTTGCCAACGACAAGCACTTTGATTCATCGGTATGGGTAATCGCCGAAGCCTGCGACGTTGAAAAACCCGACCTTGTTGTGCTGACGGGCGACAACACAAAGCCTTATGATGACCCCGAAGAAACAAAAAAGATTATCAATTCTCTTATGAATATTTTTGAATCAAGAAATATTCCCGTTGCCGTGACCTTCGGCAACCATGATTCAGAGGCAGGCCCGATGTCAAGAAAAGATATTATGGATTATTATAAAACCTTCTCTTGTGTAATAACTGCTGATGAATCCGTAAACTTCAAAAACTGCGCAACATTCAATATTCCCGTTCTTGCTTCCGACAACGAAAAAGTTAAATTCAATCTTTGGGTATTTGACTCAGGTGATTACGATGAGGATGATCCGAGACATTATGACCGTGTACGCACCGAACAGATTGAGTGGTATAAGGAAACCTCCGCAAAGCTTAAGTCTGATAACGGAGGAGAAAAAGTCAATTCGGTTGTTTTTCAGCATATAATTGTTCCCGAAATCTATGATGTACTTAAAAAGGTTGATTCAAAACAGCCTTATGCAATTGAGCATATTTATAACGAAGACAAATATTATGCCTTCAACCCCGAAAATGTGAATTACGGCACTCTCAACGAAAAACCATGTCCCGGATATTACAACGACGGTCAGTTTGATGCTTTGGTTGAAAACGGCGATGTGCTCGCAATGTTCACAGGTCATGACCACACCAACGCTTTCGGTGTCAGGAATCAGAATATCGATATCTATACTTCTCCCATGACCCGTTACAAAGGTCTGGCTTACACCACACAGTACGGCTACCGTGTGGTTGAAATTGATAAAAATGATACTTCGACCTATGAAACAAGAGTTGAGCGCCTTTACGATGTTTTTGACTTTGATTACATAAAAACCGCAAAAGATAACGGCGACAAATATTCAACGAGAATTGCTTTTGAGCTTGCGGTCAAAGGAAAAGTTCAGGAAGTGTTTATGAAACTTTATCAATCGGCAGTTGAACTCGTTACAGGCAGACAGGTTACATATCCTCATTAAAAACCAACAAATTCCAATTAATAGAGTTAGATAAATAAGAATTTATCAAGTCCATAAATACATTTTTCAAAATACACCACACTATTAGGAGCAGACTATGAC
>JAZRMZ010000067.1:0-14646 GCA_045647905.1 Clostridia bacterium | reverse complement strand
TGCACCCAAAATGTACGTCAACTATGCTTGTCAACTCTTATTTTTATCTCGCGAAGGCAATGGGACATAACCAATTTTCTTTTTAACATCATAAAATTATCTGCTGTATATTACTTCTTCTGACAAAAATTTTGCAAAATCCGTGCTACAATAAAATCATATTCCGTACATATGAAAGGATACGCCGCCGTGCAACCCGTTGTTTACATAGATATGCTCTTTTTGCTGAATTTACTTATGGATTCCGTAATACTCTTTGCGACCTCTGTTTTTCTAAAAAAAGAACTGCATATCATCAGAATATCAATTGCAGCCATTATGGGCGCTGCTTATTCATCATTTATGTTTTTCCCGCAGCTTTCGATCATATACACCGCTGTTTTCAAGGTCATTTTTCTGTTTTTGACGGTTTGGATTGCCTTTCCCGGCACAACAGGCAAGGAACTTCTGAAAAACGCTGTGGTGTTCTTTTCGGTCAGCCTGATTTTTGGCGGAATAATGTTTACACTGATTTTCACCACCGATTTCGGCACAACCGTTGGAACGGTGGTTTCAAACGGCGAAATTTATTTTGACGTGGGTTATGGAACACTTCTGACTTCCGCAGTTGCGGCATACGTAATTATCTACATAATATCATACATAAAAAAAGAAAATGCACGTCTTGACAAAATAACCGTTGATACCGAAATCTTTTTCAACGGAAAATCAGTCAAAACAAAAGCTATGTGCGATACAGGCTGCAGTCTTGCAGACCCCATTACGGGTACGCCTGCAATCATCATTTCACCTCGGCTGGCAGGACAACTTTTGCCAAAGGATATTCCCCTCAACTCATTTGGGGACAAATACCGTGTTCTGCCCTTTTCAACCGTTGACAACCAAAAAGGGATAATGCACGGTTTTGTTCCTGACAAGGTAATAATTCAAAGTAACGAAGCGGTGAAAGCCGTTGTGGGAATTTCCCGGGTGGAAATGTCCGAAATCCCGGCAATACTGAACTGCGATATATTAAAACAAACTACACACAGAAAGGTTGTGACACACAATAATGAAGCTGACCTTCATTCTTGAAAAATTTTTATTGCTTCTTAAAAGCAGGCAACATATTCACTACATTGGGGGAGCAGATACTCTCCCACCGCCCCTGTCCCCCACTGAAGAGGAGGAACTCATTGAATGTATACGTAGTCAGACAAATCTCGAAAAAGCAAAATCCACCCTGATTGAGCATAATCTGCGGCTGGTTGTGTACATTGCAAAAAAATTTGAAAGTACGGGCATCGGGGTTGAAGACCTGATTTCAATCGGTTCAATCGGGCTGATTAAATCCATAAACACCTTCAATCCCGACAAAAAGATTAAACTTGCAACCTACGCATCACGGTGTATTGAAAACGAGATTCTCATGTATCTCCGCAAAAACAGCACAAACAAAATTAATATTTCAATTGACGAACCCCTCAATGTGGACTGGGACGGAAACGAGCTTCTTCTCTCGGACATCCTCGGAACAGATACGGATATAACTCAGCGACGGATTGAAGACAGGGTTGACAAAGAACTGCTCCGCATTGCCCTGAAAAAACTTTCCTGCCGTGAACAGAAAATAATGAGTCTGCGCTTTGGAATAGACGGTTCGGGCGAAGAAAAAACACAGAAGCAGGTTGCCGATATGCTTGGAATATCCCAGTCATATATTTCAAGACTTGAGAAAAAAATAATGTCACGTCTGAAACGTGACATCAACAAAATGATCAACGGTTAGAGTTGCCAAAATATTTCAATATGCCTTTGTAAATTCCTTCTGCCATTTTCTTTTGGTAATCGGGCTGTTTCAACAGCTCCGCTTCCTGAGAATTGGACAGAAATCCGCACTCAACAAGAACTGACGGAACAGGATTGTCGTTAATAACAAAAATACTGTCACCCGTGGCTTTTGCCGTTCTGTTGTTTTCATCCTTAATAACATCTTTGATTGCTTGCTGAATTGCTTCGGCAAGCATTTTGCTTT
This sequence comes from Clostridia bacterium, assembly GCA_045647905.1. GTDB lineage: Bacteria > Bacillota > Clostridia > Monoglobales > Monoglobaceae > SIG440. Next base: position 12,632 of record JAZRMZ010000067.1, on the reverse strand, counting down.
CTGCAGAATCCTTGTCATAAAAAACCTGTGCTCCGTGATATTCCGATTGGGGAAATTTATTAACATGAACGCTGATAAAAATATCTGCCTTGTACTTTTCAATATCCACTTTCCGCATCTGCAAATCGGACTTTTTCTGGGTAACCCCTTTGCTCCTGTTGGGGTCGGCTGTATCGGTGTCGGTATCACGGGTCAGATATGCCGCTCCACCGCCCCCTTCAATAAATTCCTTCAACCGCTTTGAAATTTCCAGATTAATATCCTTTTCAACAGCTCCGTTGGCAGATGCACCTGCGTCAAAGCCTCCATGTCCCGGATCAATCAAAACCGTTTTGCCGCTCAGATTCGAAGCCGAAACACTTTTTGACGTGTATTCATCCAGATAAAACCCCACTCCCGTTGCAATAAGTATCATTAAGCCAACAGCCAGAGTTGCCGCAAGCTGTCTGATATGAATTACCTTGAATTTCATTAAACATCACCTCGGTAAAATGTTTATGAAATTCGTTCCGTAAATATGCAAAACGATTCCTCACTTGCTGTCCAAAAGCTTGTTTAACTGCAAAATTCAAGGGCTGCTGCACATCTGTGCAACAGCCCCTTCCTGACTCTTTTTTCAATTGACTAATCTGTCATATTATCAAAGTATCCCTGAACAAGAACAACGGGTGTTCCCTTATCTCCCGAACCGCTTGTGAGGTCACAGAGTGAACCAATAAGGTCGGTAAGACGTCTCGGTGTTGTTCCCTGTGATGCCATATTGCCCACAAGGTCACCTTCCTTTTCCTTGATTGCGGCTTCAATTGCCTTTTTCAACTCATCGCCCTTCAAATCAGCAAAATCGTTGTCAGCAAGATACTTGAGCTTCAACTCGTTTGGTGTACCCTCCAAACCGCTTGTGAAAGCAGGCGACACAACAGGGTCAGCAAGCTCCCAGATTTTGCCCACGGGATCCTTAAACGCACCGTCGCCGTACACCATAACCTCAACGTGCTTTCCGCATCTGTCCAGAATCTGCTTCTGAATATCTTCAACAAGCTCAAAACATTCGTGAGGGAAGAGCTTTATGGTATCTTCCGTTGACTTGTTTGAACCAAGAAGGCCGTACTTTGCGTTATATCCGCTGCCGTTCACCGGAGCCGAAAGAATTTCATCAAGGCCAACAACACATTTTGCACCTGCAGCCTTCAGAATACGCTTTGTGCGGGCACGACTGTGAATATCACAGTTGAGAACACAATCCGCATAATCAAGAATTGCTCTGGGGTCATTTGCCAGAACTATTTCTGCTTCCGCACCGCACGAACGGATAAGGTCACCATAATACTGAATATAATCAACATTGGTGAAAGGATGGGGATTGATTCCAAACAGCTCACGGTATTTTGCTTCACTCAGAACATCGGTATATGGATTGATTCCAGCTTCGTCAAGCTGATCAAGGGAAACAAGAGCATTTCCCACCTCGTCGCTGGGATAATTGAGCATAAGAACAATCTTTTTTGCACCCTTTGCAATACCACGCAGGCAAATTGCAAAACGGTTACGGCTGAGAATGGGGAAAATAACGCCCACGGTCTCTCCGCCAAGCTTATTTTTCACATCCTCCGCAATTGCATCAACAGATGCATAATTACCCTGTGCGCGTGCAACAACGGATTCTGTAATTGCAATAACATCACGGTCACGAAGCTCAAAACCTTCAGCCTCTGCCGCTTCTATAACACTGTTCACCACCATTGATGCAATATCATCGCCTTCACGAATGATGGGACAACGAATACCTCTGGAAATTGTACCTGTTTTTCTTGCCATTTTTATAGCCTCCAAACTCTTGACTTTTTGTTACTCTAACATTATAATACAAATATAATTATTAGTAAAGCAGATAATTCTTACAACAGTAATAAGAGGTGCTTATATGAAAACAAAACTTGATTACTATCGGATTTTTTATGAAACCGCTCGATTCGCTTCATTCTCAACAGCGGCACAACACCTGTATATATCGCAGTCGGCAATTTCCCAGTGTATACGTCAGCTTGAAACCGACCTGAACACCCGACTTTTCACCCGTACACGCCGCGGCGTTGCTCTGACAAAAGAAGGCGAGCTTCTTTTTCAAAAAGTCGAAAGCGCAATGCAGGCAATCGAACAGGGCGAAAACCTCCTTGAAAGACTTCAGCATCTTGAAAGCGGCGAGCTGACCATTGCCGCAGGCGACACCATAACCTCACACCATCTTCTGCCTTATCTTGAAAAATTTCACGCCGCCTATCCCCAAATACGCATTGAAATGGCAAACTCATATTCATCACATATGCTGCAGATGGTGAAAGAGGGTAAAGCTGACCTTGCCTTTATTAACCTTCCCGTATCTGATGCCGATTTATGCATCGAACCATGTCTTGAAATCCACGACATCTTTGTTTGCAACGGAGAATGTGAAGTCAAACCCTCCTACACGTGGGACGAAATTGCAAAACAGCCTCTTATCCTGCTTGAAAAGAAATCAACCTCACGCCGCTTTCTTGACAAAAACTTCAAAGAGCAGGGCATAACCCTGAACCCCCAGATTGAGCTTGCCGCATACGACCTTTTGATTCGTTTTGCGTCAATTCGCCTTGGAACAGCCTGCGTAATTGAAGAATTTTCAAAGGAAAGTCTGCAAAATGGAAGCATAAAAAAAATGAACGTCATCCCCGAACTCCCACCCCGAAGCATCGGTTGCGCATACGCCGGACGCGACTCCCTTTCCATAGCTGCAAAATCATTTCTGAAATTAATACAGGGCAGTTTATAGACATAAAAAGATTCTTCACCGACCACTCAGAATGACACCAAAAACATAATTCTGAGCACAGCGAAGAATCTTTTTTAATCTTTTCCTGTGTTAATTATTTATCTCTCATCATTTCCATTCCAGCAATCAACCTTATGAGGAAGATTAATATCCGAAGCCTTGAATGTCAAAGGCATACCGTTCTTAACCTTTCGGCAATAATCATCAAGAGCACGGAAGGCATATTTGCCCAGTATCAGAATAACAGGAATATTTATAAGAGCCATTGCCCCCATTGTTATATCCGCAATACCCCAAAGCAAATCTGCGCTGAGCCCTGCACCAACAAAAATCACCAAAGATGCAATCACATAATAAACACTCAAAAACGCCTTTCCCGGTTTACGTCTGAACATAAAGAACCAGCTTTGGTCAACGTAGTAGAGATTTCCCAGAAGTGTGGTAAATGCAAAAAGAATCATAGCCACAGTTATAAACAGCGGACCAAAAGCCCCCAAAGTCGTTTCCATGGACTGCTGAACATAAGGTGCACCCGAAATTGCTTCCGTGGGCTCTATTCCCGAACACATACACATAAACGCAGTTGCGCTGCACACCGCCAGAGTGTCAAGAAATACTGAAAGAACCTGAACAAGACCTTGCTTCACGGGATGTTCCACTTCCGCAGTTGCAGAAGCATTGGGTGCAGAACCCACACCTGCCTCGTTGCTGAACAAGCCTCTCTTTATTCCATACATAATGCAGGAACCGCTGAATCCGCCGAAAATCGCCTTAAAATCAAAAGCTTCACTGAAAATTCTGCCAAGAATCCCGGGAATTGCAGTAATATTCAAAACAACAATCAGCAAAGCAATTGCAATATACGCAATACCCATAAAGGGAACAACAACGCTCGTCACCCTTGCAATACGCTTGCCACCGCCAAAGAGACAATAGCCCACAAGAACCGCAAGAATCAGTCCGATTATCCAAGGCGAAGTTGCGGGGTCATAAAAGTCATATCCCGAAAAGGTTGACTGAAGATTGTATGAGGCAAGCATATTAAACCCAAAGCCATACGTAATAACCAAAAATATTGAAAAAACAATTGCCAGCGTTCTTGACTTCAACGCTGTTTCAATGTAATATGCAGGACCGCCGTACAAACCGTCTTTGCCCCGCTTTTTATAAATCTGAGCAAGGGTACTTTCAACAAAAGCAGATGCACCGCCCAGAATCGCAATCATCCACATCCAGAAAACAGACCCGAATCCGCCAAGACAAATTGCCGTTGAAACACCGATAATGTTGCCCGTGCCGACTCTTGATGCCGTTGACACCATCAACGCCTGAAAAGACGAAACGCCGTTTCCGTCCGTTGGTTTTTCGGTTACCGATTTTATCTGCTGCTTCAAAAGTCTGAACTGAACAAATTTTGTCCGTACGGTAAAATAAACTCCACAAAACAACAGCATAATTATCAACAGATGATAAAGCTCCGTGTTTGTTGTATTAACTATCTTTTCAATCATGTAAATTTCCTTACCTTTCTTTTGTACTTATTCTACATAATATAACATTTATAAAATACTGTCAAGCATATTGTTCAAATATATTACCCCAAAAGAAAAACACAGGGTTCACACTGAACCCTGCGCAAATCTCAATCTTTATCAACATCCCATTCTATAACAGTTCCGTCCTTTGCGTTTATTTCCGCATCATATTCAACCCTGTCCTTGCGGAACTCTATTTCATATACGGGAATCCCCCTGTCTTCATCAATCCTGACCTTTATAAACTGCACATCCCTCTCGTTCAGTTCAGCACGTTCAAGCACGATTGCTTTTGCCTTTTCTTCCCCTATGAAATCCGATTTGTCAGCACTCACTTTTTGGGGCTTTTTCTCCGTTTTTTCAGGCTTTTCGGTCTTTTTGTCCTCATCAACAACAATCACATCAGCATCGGTAACCGTTGTTTTTTCATCTTTAAGCTCAATTCTTTTATCCGATTCATACCAATAAACCGTTTTTCCCATAAGTTCTCCAATGGCTCTTATGGGCAGATAGGTTGTACCGTCAAAAAGAATGGGATAAACAACCTCTCCGTCAACATTTTTGAAAACCATTTTTTCGCCGTCAACAACAATCGAAAAGTCACGTCTCAATTCCGCTTTTATTTCACTGATAAGACCTGCTCCAAATGCGCCCACAAACAAGCTCAGAATACTCACCGCCGCAATTACCAACCAAAACCTCTTCTTTTTCATAGTACAATCATCTCCTTTTTAAAAAATTTATATAAAAACACAAAGCGGTCGGGAAAATCTTCCCAACCGCCTGTATTTTTTTTGAGAAGATTTTCAATTATTCTTCTTCAAATGCATCCTTGCCAAGACCGCAAACGGGGCAAACCCAATCTTCAGCAACGTCCTCCCACGCTGTGCCGGGAGCAATTCCGTTGTCGGGGTCGCCAACTGCCGGATCATAGACATATCCGCAAGGGCAAACATATTTGTTCATTCTTTTCGCCTCCTACAAAAATATTATTTAACTAAAGTACCAATGATGGTGCCGTATAAATTCTTGCCGCATACTCGGCATCCAAAGAATAAAGTCCCTTTGAATCATTACCGAACAGCTCCATTTTTTTAATCATATCATCTGCATTCTTTTCTTCCTCAAGCTGTTCTTTCACAAACCAGTCAAGGAACTGCATTGTTCTGAAATCCTTCACTTCATACGCCGCATTATAAATATCATTGATCAGACTCGTCACATACTGTTCATGCTCCAGTCCTGCCTTCAAAGGAGCCATAAGCGAATCAAGCTCCTTGTCAGGTTTTCCGATTGCCTCTAAAGACGCCTTTTCGCCGTTGAGCTGAAGGTACTTCAGGAAAAGCATCGCATGGTCTCTTTCCTCCTGCGCCTGAATCATATACCAATTTGCAAAACCATCAAGTCCCTGCGCTTCATAGTATATGGAAAAATCAAGATACAAATACGCAGAATAAAATTCTTTTGCAACCTGTTCATTAATCAGCTTTGCCACTTTTGAATCCAACATTTTAAAACCTCCTTTAATTCATTTGTATTATATACTATCAAATCACGAAAAGCAAGCAGGAATAAATCCCGCTTGCTTATGCATGTTCTTATTAGAAATATCTCTTCAAAAGACCTTCCAAGCCTTTTCCGTGGCGAGCTTCGTCACGAGCCATTTCATGAACTGTGTCATGAATTGCATCCAAGCCATTCTTCTTCGCACATGAAGCAAGGTCAAATTTACCCTGTGTTGCACCGTATTCACAGTCAACTCTCCACTTGAGATTATCCTTTGTTGTTGCTTTCATGTTGGGTTCAAGGTCTTCGCCCAGAAGCTCTGCAAACTTTGCTGCGTGTTCAGCTTCTTCAAAAGCAGCCTTTTCCCAGTAAAGACCAACTTCGGGATAACCTTCACGGTGTGCAATTCTTGCCATGCAGAGATACATACCAACTTCTGCACATTCGCCGTTGAAGTTTGCCATAAGCTGTTCAAAGATAAACTTTTTGTCTTCTTCCGAAATATCGGGATTATTCTTTACGGTCTTGCCATAAACGCCATATTCGTGTTCTGCAGCCAACGCCGCACCTTCCTGCATTTCTTTGAACTTATCAGCAGGAACCTTGCATACAGGACAAGCCTCAGGAGCTGCATCGCCTTCATGAACATAACCACATACCGAACAAACAAATTTTTTCATAATTAATTTCCTCCTAAAATAACTTTTTAATTAATAGCATTTTTACACTTCGAACATCTTCCCACAAACATGGTGTAATGCTCAAAAATTTCTCCGTCGAACCTTTCGGTAGCCCATTGATTGATGTTTTCCAACGGTTTTTCTTCAATATCATCAATTCGTCCGCAATCGCTACAACAAACATGATAATGAGTTTCAGGATTACCGTCAAAATGCTCAACCGATGTCCCTATGTTCAACTTCTGGATTGTGCCGTTTTCCGCCAGCATGGAAAGATTTCTGTACACCGTCCCAAGACTGATATTCGGAATAACCTTTCTCACTTCTGCATAAACCCAGTCGGCTGTCGGATGACACTTTGTGTTTTGCACAACTTCAAGAATAGCTTCTCGTTGTCGGCTTCTTTTTGTTGTAACCATAACAGCACCTCATTTCAATATTGATAACTGTTACTATTATTATAACAAAAATTTTCTGTTTGTCAATACCTTTTTTAAAAAAAATTATAAAAATTAATCAATATTTATCAAAAATCTGAATGTAACCCTGCGTGATGCCTCCACTGCATCAAGCCATTCAAACGCATCATCAATTCCGTCAAGAATGATTCTTTCAATAAATTCATTTTGCATTTTCGCTCCATCCAATTGATTTGCAAACATTATAGCCCAAATCATATAAAAAGCGCCTTTGGCGCTGGCCTGCGACGGGCAGAAAAGGATACAGCTTTTTTCATCCATGTGCGTTTCCGCCATCGGCGGAAAATTTCCCACGGACAATTTAATTTTTGTTTTTTGTATAATAAAAAATTCGCAATTTCCTGCTATATAAAAAAGCACTATAAAATCTTGCAAAAACAGTTTCTTTCTGATATAATATTATAAAATTACATAGCAAGGATAGGTGAAAACCATGAACAATAAACTTTTAAAACTCACCCCTGCATATAAAGATTACATCTGGGGCGGAACAAAGCTCAAAACCGAATACGGAAAGCAAACCAATCTTGACCCCGTTGCCGAAAGCTGGGAACTCAGCTGTCACAAAGACGGTCACAGCATCATATCCGGCGGCGAATTTTGCGGTCAGACCCTCGACTCCGTTATCAAAGCAAACCCCGGTATGCTGGGAACAAACAACAAAGGGAATGAGCTTCCCATCCTGATTAAGCTCATTGATGCCGCCGACAATCTTAGCGTTCAGGTTCATCCCAACGACGAACTGGCAAAAAAATGGGAAGGTCAGAACGGAAAAACTGAAATGTGGTATGTTGTTGAAGCCGAAAAAGATGCTCAGATAACATACGGCGTGAAATCCGAAATCACAAAAGAGCAACTGAAGGATGCAATCGAAAAGAAACAGGTTGAATCATTACTTAACTCTGTTCCCTCAAAAAAAGGCGACGTATTCTTTGTTGATGCAGGAACAATCCACGCAATCGGCAAAGGTAATCTCATTGCCGAAATTCAGCAAAATTCCAATGTTACATACAGACTTTATGATTACGGCAGAGTTGGCAAAGATGGAAAAGAACGTGAACTTCACATCGAAAAAGGCGTTGAATCAGCGGTATGCACACCAATTCAGCTCCGCCCCACACCCCTTTGCTCAGACGGAAGCCGTCTGTTGGGAAGCTGTGAATTTTTTGCTGTAAAGGAATTTAAGCTCAACAAGACACAAACACTTGTTGCCGACGAAAAAAGCTACCACGCACTGATTGTAACCGAAGGCTGCGTTGAAGTTTCATGCAACGGCTTTTGCGAGAGCCTCTGCAAAGGCGAAACAATGTTCATCCCTGCCGGCGCAGGAGAATATACTCTTTGCGGAAAGGCAACTGTCCTTCTCACATCAAATCCTCCCTCATATCACATCGGAATCGACCTTGGGGGAACAAACATTGCCGCCGCAGTTGTGGACGAAAACGGCGTTATATACGGCAGGTCCAAAAGAAAGACAAATGCCCCCAGAGACTATAAAGCTATCTTTGACGATATGGCAGAATGCGCAAAGGATGCGGCAAAGATGAGCGGAATTTCGTTTGACGACATCGAATCCGTGGGCATAGGCTGTCCGGGAGCCGTAAACAAAGAGGACGGCATTGTTGAATTTTCAAACAATCTTGATTTTTATGATGTGCCCATTGTTTCATACATGGAAAATGCCCTGAATAAGAAAATATACGTTGAAAACGACGCAAATGCCGCCGCATGGGGCGAATTTCTTGCAGGAATCGGCAAAGGTACCGACAACATGATTATGATTACCCTTGGCACAGGTGTGGGCAGCGGAATTGTTGAAAACGGCAGACTTCTCCGGGGCGCATACGGCAAAGGAGCCGAGCTTGGACATATGGTGATTAACCTCAATGGTGAAAAATGCACCTGCGGCAGAAAGGGCTGCTTTGAGGCATATGCATCAGCAACAGCCCTCATCAACCAAACAAAAAAAGCTATGAAGGCAAACCCCCAAAGCGAAATGTGGACCATCTGCGGCAAAAAACTTGCAAACGCCAACGGTCAAACCGCATTCAAAGCCAAAGATGCCGTCGCAAAAAAAGTTGTCAGCGAATACCTCGGTTATCTTGCAGAGGGCATTGTGAACATCGTCAACAGCTTCCAGCCTGAAATCGTATGTATCGGTGGCGGAATCAGCCACGAAGGCAAAAAACTCCTCACGCCCATTGAAAAGGCAATTGAAAAGAAAAGTTTTGCCCGTTTCGGCAAAGAACAGTCCAAAGTCAAACTGGCAACTCTCGGCAATGATGCAGGAATCATCGGAGCCGCACTCCTTTGGAAAAATGAATAATTAGTTTTGTAACAAACGTCGGGGAATGAAGTTTTTGAAAAAAAATCCTTCGACTACGCTCATGTCGACCTCTTCTTTGTCATTCTGAGCCAAAGGCGAAGAATCTTTATCCCCCCAACCTTCGCTAAATAACCACAAATAACAAGGACGCAAATTCCACAAACAAATGGAATTTGCGTCCTTTTATTAAACATCCGCTCAAAACGCCATCATAACAGAAGCAATAAGAGCAATCACAGCAGCTAAATATTCAAAAACAACAAGTTTTTCACGTCTCAACATACTTATTAAGGTTGAAAAAACCATCACTCCGCCTGTCACAAGCGGATACTGCACCGATGCCGGAAGCTCTGCAACAGCAATGAGCAACAACAAGTCGCCAACACCATTCAAAACTCCGTCACCAGCCGAATAAAGCAGACTTTTCCCCTTCAGCAACGGTAATCTTTCGCCCTTTGCAAGCATCCACACACTGCAAATAACAACGGTGAAAATTCCCGAATAAAACATAAAACTTGTACTGTCGGTATGCATAATTTCCGAATTCTGATGAACCTTTGAAATCACTCCCACCATACCGTTGAGGAAAAACACCATCATATAATAAAAGAATGCTTTTTTGCCACCATTTCCTTTGCGGATATTGAGCAAAACCGAAATGACGATAAGCACACAGCACAAAATCTTGAAAGCCGAAATTTCTTCATCATAAAACACCGTCCCCACAATGAAAGGCAGCATCATTCCGCCAAGCATGGTGAAAACCGAATACACCGAAAGATTGGCAACATAAAAGGCTTTGAGGCTGTAATATATCATCAGAATATAGCATAGGGCATAAACGCCCGACAAAGCAACGCTGAACAGAGAAAATTCCAATCTGAATTTATTCAGACAAAGCATCATTATAATCACAACAAGACCTTTGTAAAGCGAAAAGGCAAGTGCCGCGCTCAAGCTCGTGCCGTTGGTTTCTTCATAACGCTGCTGGCAAAAGAACTGCAATGAGAACAGCACAGCCGCAATAACAATCAATCCATAAAACATCTGCATACCCTCCTACACTTCAAAAAAAGGTGATGCCGAAACGAATTCCGCTCCGCTCATTACGGCAGTAATTTCAATATACCAGCCCTTTGCACCGCAGGGAATACTTCCGTTATAATCTTCAATATTCCATTTCTGTGCCATGGAATATCCCTTTGTTTCGGGATTCTGAACATATTCCAGGGGTTCTGTTATGTAATACACCTTAACCGACCCTATTTCCACGCCGTCAGGATTTACAACCTCACCCTTTTCTGCATCAAAGAAAGGAATAATTTCTCCACCTCTGCACGCAAAATCCGCAAAAGCCATGGGTTCAGGTCTTATCCAGCTCCATGAATGTGCATGGTTCATATCGTGAATAATACTAAGTCTTGTTTTTCCGTTATTCTTTGCTGTATCGCAGTATGACTTTGAATTTGAATTAACCGAAAAAGGCGTATCGCTGTTCCAGCATTGCCACAAAACCGGAATATCCACTTCCGAAAACCTGCTTTCCGCAAGCCATAGTTCTGGATTTTTTCCGCTCCGGAAAAAATTTCCGATATATCCCATATCCTCCGCAAGATACCCTGACCCATAAACAGGAATCGCAAATGCAAAACGCTTGTCATAGCCTATGGCAAGAGAGGTTATAACACCACCCCATGAAATTCCCATTATTCCGATTCTGTTTTCATCCACACGGGAATCACATCTCAGAATGGAATTGGCAATGATAACATCACAAACGGCGTGATACATCCACTGTTCTTCAATGGGCTTTTCGGAGTTCTGCATCGCATCATTGTTGGGTGCATCAACATATCCGTCTTCAGCAAAAATTCCCGAAAGACCGTAATTCCACAGCTTTGCATCTTCCTCAGTCTCATCAGCTCCCACATTAACCTCTGTTGGAAAAAATCCCGTGGTTGACATGGCAATTGCCGCATAGCCTCTGTCGTTCCATTCCTTCACCCATCTGAGATACGGTGCGCCGCCGCCACCGTGAACAAGAACAACAGCAGGCACCTTGGAAGAAGAGGTTTGGGGAAAACCAAGATACGCAAATATCTTGGTTTTCTTATTCCTTAGTTCGACTCCATCGTATGTAATCGCCCTGATTCCTTCATATTCTCCCGTGGGCATAAATTCCGGACATTCAGCATATTCGCAGGTTTTATTTATTATCTTTTCACACAACTTTTCCATACTTCACCATCTCCATTTTCAAAGACTCCTGTGAAATTCATTAAAACTCCACATCCACAAAAACAGGTGCGTGGTCTGACAAATAAACATAATAGTCAGGTGTGTAACGGTCAAATCTTTTTATATTTACACCATCATAATCACGAACAAGAATATGGTCTATGGATTCCTCAAACGGGGCATCCCACCATTCACCAACATGGTGTGGCTTACAGTCATTGTATCCAACCCCCTGGTGAGAAAACTCAGTTGCAACATCATGTGCGTGAGAATAGCCTCTTTCATTCAGCGCATATTGAACAGCTTCGGAATTATAATCCGCATTAAGATCGCCCACAAAAAATACAGGGCAACCGTCATATTTCTTTTGATATTCGTCAATCAAATTCATAGCCATTTCAACCTGCAATTTGCGAACCGTATCCGATCCCTCAGTATACCAACCACAGTTGGGGTCTTTGCCGTTTTGCCACCACAAATGAGTTGTTGTAAAGATAAATATTTTTCCGTTTTCTTTGCATCTGAATACTGCCAAAGTAAATGATTTACTGCGGTAGTCATTATATTTTCCGGGAAATCCTTCCACTTCAGCAGGGTATGCTTTATATTCAGTGTCCAAAAGTTCAAATTTATCTGCTCGGTATATAATCGGAGTCATATATCCCCACAAAATAGTATAAGGAAGATTCCTTAATTGAAGATTAAGTGACAATTCATAATACATCTGAATGTTTACTTCCTGTCCGCCAAGAATATCAGGCATCAGTTCCTCAATCACTCTTGCGTGACCCTTCATTCTCTCTTCAGCAGAGCAATCAAGTCCCATTTTCTCCCACACATCATTGTTATTTGTAAAATTCCATTGATTTTGACTCATTATTCTAAGCTTTGTCATAATTTCTCACTCCTATTAAATTTTTTCGCTAAACTGTTTCCAGAAATTCACAGCATCCGCTTTTCAACACATTTCCTTTATATATGACCTCCATATTCTCAGGAACATCAACCTTCACCTCAACAGAAGCCTCACGGCGTTCCCATGAAACTGCAACTTTACCATTGATA
>JAZRMZ010000066.1:0-15033 GCA_045647905.1 Clostridia bacterium | reverse complement strand
CATGGCTACGATCCGACTTGCACTTGGTATTTTGGCTGATTCAGATTTAACTGATATGAATAAATCAATTACCAGAGCAGAATTCGCAAAACTTGCTGTGAAAATGGCAGGAGTTGACGAAGAAGCTTTAACCTCGGACAGTTATGCTGATAGTGCATTTTCGGATGTTCCGAATACGTATCCTTTGAAAAGATATATAATGTATTTAAAAAACAATGGAATTATATCAGGTTACGGAGATTCGAGCTTCCGCCCGGAGAATGAAATAAGCAGTTCTGAGGGACAAAAGATTTTGCTGAACCTTTTGGGGTATGAAGCTTATGCAGAAGTAAAGGGCGGCTATACTGCAGGTTATGAATATATTGCGAAAAAAGCTGATATAAAAAAGAATATTGACAACTACGGAGTGCTGACCTATGGTGATGCAATTATGATGATATATAATGCATTGCATGTGGATTTGTTTGATATAGTCTCCATCACCAATCAATCACAGACCTATGGACTCACTCCGGGAATCAGTTTGTTGACAAAGGTTTATGAGTGTGAAAAAACCACGGGTGTATTGAATGCTTCTCAGTATTCAGGATTGTCATATCAGAAATCCGGAAAAAGCGGCTCAATTGAAGTAAACAGAAAAAAATACAATACTGACAGCTCGGAATACGACAAATATCTGGGTTACAATGTGATTTGTTATTCCAAAACAGAAACTGATGATGTTGTTTTTGTCTATCCCTACAAAAATGAAACAAAGATAATCGAGGCGGACAGCATTGTTAATGTATCGGCATCAGATGATTATGTTAAAGTGAGTTTTGAGAAAGAAAACGGAAAAGAGGCAGAAATTTCGGTCAAAAATCTCACAAATGGAATTTATAACGGCTTGTCTCTCGGCAGAACGTTAACGCCTGATGATCTGGATATTAAATCAGGTACTTTGACATATCTGGACAACGATTCAACCGGAGACTACGATGTTGTTATTATCACCGAATATAAGAATCTGGTAATAGATGCAATTGACATCAATGAATGTTGTATATACGGCAAAAACGGTGAGTTGATTGATCTGAATGATAATTATCTTATCAAAAAGAACGGTATAACTGTTGGATTGGATGAATTGTCAGAATGGGATTCTGTGGCGGTTCTTCAGGGAGTAAGTGACGAAGAAAGACCTGTGTATACAGAAGTTTTGGTGACAACGAAAACAGTTACCGGCGTTGTGAAAAGCATAGGCCCTGACTATTATATGATAAATGAAGAAAAATATCGTATCTCTCCATATTATTTTGAACTTGATGGGCCAATTACAGCAAGTGAAGATTTGACGGTTGTTTTGGACATTGATGGCAAAATTCTTGCTAAAGACGATTCAAAATCCATAAAAAAAGAACAAATCGGATATCTGTTGGCTATGGCTTCTGACGGAGTAATAGAGCCAAAAATTAAATTCAGGATGCTGTGTTCCAATGGAGAAATAAGGGTGTTTGATGGTGCATCAAAAATATTGGTAAATGATGTCAGGAAGAAAGAAATAAGTGAAATAGAAACAATTCTGAAGCAGACAGGTAAAGACCAAGCGAGTGTTAAGCAACCAATTAAATTTTACGTGAACTCTGATGGGGAAATAAATAAGTTGGATTCACAGTATTTCAAGTCTTTCACAACCCTGACGTCACGATACCACAGAAGACAGCTTAGAGGATTTCAGGAGTCCGCAACCTATGAGTTGTTTTACTCAAATGCAACAAAAATATTTGTTGTTCCGGATGGGGACGAGGAGAATATCACGGTTGTTAACGGTGCTGAGTTGCCTGCCGATGTTCAATATGTGTGTCAGGGTTACAACCGAAACGATTACGGGGTTGCGGAAGTTATAGTGTTGGAAAACCCCGCAAGAAAAACCATAACAACCTCATCGTCTCAAATGATAATTAACGAAATTGAAACTGTTATAAACGATGAAGGCGACACGGTTTGTAAGATTTATGGATTTTATAATAAAAACTATGTAGGATACCTGACCAAAACTCTGGAAATGGGCAGTGGTCTTGGTCGAGGTGATGTTGTAAGAATTTCGCTTGCTGACAATGTGATTGTCAATATGAACAGGGACTTTGTGCTGAGCAAAAATCCTGTTCCCGGAACATCGGATGGCTTCACCAGTTATTGCTTCACTGTTTATGGCACAGCAGTTTGTTTTGAGGATGGATATATCGCTTTGAAAACTGATCTCACATCAGAAACCATATATCCCTTTGAAATGAGAACAGGAACACGAGTATATTTGTATGACCGTAGCGCTCACAACTCCGAGGTCGTAGAAATAAATGCCAAGGATTTGTCACTATATACATATGACAAGCGCCCGGATGCAAAGGTATATTTGCGAGCAAATTATGGTGACCCGATTAATATCTTAGTTATACTATCGTAAAAAAATAAAATAATATAAATAATTCAAAAAGGAGAGTTGAAAATTATGAAACTATTTAAAGGACAATTGGCTATTTTTGTTGTTTTATCAATGATAATGTCAATGCTATGCTGTGGCGTAAATGCGGCAGCTGTTAGCTCCGTAACAACCGGCAGCGGTGCAGAATTGACTACAGACGGAACCACAAGTATTAGCAGTTTCGAAGACACAATTAAGGTTTCTTATACCTTAGATGAGGGTGAAACAGCATTTTCAGAAGATGTAAGCCTTGCAAAGGATGTAACCAAGGAAACAGTGATGAAGGTGACAAATCCGGGTTACTATTATAAAACGGATGCTATTTATTACACTCCTGAGTCCGGTGTTTCTACAGGTAAATATACTGTAAGCTTTACTTTCCGTGCGGATAGTGCCTCAACAGGATTCGGTGTAAGAATGGACAGAAGCGGACATACAGGTTTCCCTGCCGGTGTTTTCTACAGTATTGCGTCACAGAGCAAGTTCTACTATACCAACTCAGCCAGCGGAGGAGTTGTAGGTGGTAGTGTTGCCTACAGCAACGATAAATGGTATAACGTATGCGTTACCTTCGATCTTGATGAAGCAGGAAGCGAAGGTAATGGTACATACACAGCTACCGTAACTGATTTGGAGGCAGGAACAACACAGAGCGGGTCATACAATATGTATCAGTCAGGAACCGTGACAGCAATCAAAATCGGAGCAAATGCCGGATATGCTGCCGATAGTGCAGTTTTGCTTAAAGATATAAAGGTTGAATATCAGGCGACAGGCAGCACCGAAAAAGTGACGAAAGCTGAAGTGGATTTCACAGAAGGTGACACACTTGCGGACACAGCAGCTACAAATGTTATTTCATGTGATACCGATAGCACGGGAAATCCGTCAAGTACAAGCGTAGACCCTGTCTTCGCAACCACTGAGATTATTGCTTCAAAGACAGATGTTGCATATACAGGTGCTGACGATGCAACCAACAAGGTTTATACATTGAGTGATATCGATTTTGTGGCAGGTGAAGCTTATACACTTTTTGTTGGAGACAATGAATATAATTTCACAGTATCAGACCCTTATAATGCTGTTATTACCACAGGTAGCGGTGAAACGGTAACAGACGGTGGAAGCATTGATATGAGCGAAACAGCTGTAGTATTAAGCTATGACACTGTTATAGCGGAAGAGACATTGAAGAGCATGGCAGCTTTGGCATCAGACGTTGAACAAAAAACAGTATTAAAGGTTACAGACCCGGGCTTTTGCTTTAGAACAGGGGCGATAAAATATACTGCAGACGGAACAACAAGTACAGGAATTTATACGCTTTCTTATACATTCTGTTCTGACTATGAACCTACAGCTGATAAATACTATGGTGTACGCTTTAACCGTTCCGGACAGAGTCAGGGTTCAGCGCTTTGTTATGCGTACCTTAAAGCTGGTAAGTTCGGATTCGAAAACACCGCTGCAGGTGGACATACAGCAAGCAGTATAGTTTATACTCCGGGAAACTGGTATAATGTAAGCATTGCCTTTGACTTAGACAATGGAACTTACACCACTACTGTAAAGGATATGACCGAGGGAACTGAAAGTACTGTGACAAACAACCAATATAATGCTTCGGGCGCATTGACAACTATATGCCTCGGAACCGGTGCAACAAATTTTGATGTCGGTGAAAGTGTTATGTTCAGGGATATCAAGGTGGAATATCAGGCGCAAAACAGCAGCAATAAGGTGACTAAGGCATCTGTTGATTTTACGAATGGTGACACTTTGGCAACCGCTGTCGGCGCAAATGTAATTTCGTGTAATCCAACCGGAGATACCTCGAGCGACTCTACAGACCCCGTTCTTACTTATGATAGCCTTATTTTGAAAAATGATGTAGAGGGAACTGAAGAGTATGCACTGACTGATGATGGTTGCGAGCTTACAATTACACCCACAGACGGCTTTGAACTTGGAAAGACCTATACCGTTATAAGCGGTGGAAATATGACTGATTTCACAGTTGAGAACATAGGCGGAAACTTTATTGTTGAAAGTGTTTCCAAAAATTCCACAGCAATAGAAAATGGTGACTATGTGGCGCTGGGCGGCAGTTCAATCGACATAAAATTCAGCGGAGACGTATCCAAAGCTACACTTGATGAAAATGTAACTTTGACACAGTATGCTATGAAGAATATGTATCATGTTGAAGAGCCTGTTCGTACTTTCAATAAAAATGGTGGATTGAGATATCATTTTGCTGAGACTACGGGTATTTACAGCATAGAACACACATTCAGAACAGAAAGCATAAAGGATTATTACGGTTTTTCATTAAGAAATCGCAAAAACAACCCCGACACAGGAACAGGTGACGGTGAGGAAATAGGCAGATTTTCATTTGCAAGTGCCATGAATCTGCAGTACACAGACGGCACTATGGGCGAAAGCGGAGGAATTGCAGGAACATTTACCCGCGAAGCCGACAAATGGACAAAAATGAGAATAGATGTGGATTTGGACAACAGAGCCTTCCGTGTTGTTGTGAATGATGAAGAATATTTCCCAAGCACAACAGAATGGTATGTATGCAAAACAACAGACTTTGGTTTGGGCTATGTTTGTATAGGTGTAATGGGTGACAGCCAAAATGCAACCGATATTTGTGATTTGTCAGTAAGCTACAAAGCATCTGAAAATGCAAGTGCAACCACATTGTTTAAAACAGATTTTTCAAATATCACAGCAGCACAGCTTGCTGAAGTATTCAAGTTTGGCGGAGCGGACAATCCCACAATCGGAAACTGTGTTGACAGTGAATCAGTGGTTGAATGTATCAGTGAATATGATGACGAAACAGGTGTATATTCATTGAAGCCTATCGTTGCACCAAATTATCTGGATGAGCTTGAAGTTAATATTCCGGAAATGGTTTCTGCAGATGGCAAACAGTTGATGAACCCCCAGAGCATAAGATTTACTGCAGTTTATCTTGATTCGTTCCTGACGAGCAGTGCGGGTTTCAAGGCCGGCGACGATGTTCTTACATCCATCAGCAACAGCTTTACCGGCACAATTACAGGCTGGGCAAAGGTCAGCAATTATTCTGATGCTCCTGCATCTGCAAAGGTTATTGTTGCACTTTACAATGACGGTAGACTTGTGGACGTAAACATGGGTAATATCACTATGGATATTGGTGCAACTGACCAGATGGGAAGTGCTGATGTAACAGTTAAAACTGCTGATGAGGGTTATACGGCAGTAGTTTATATTTGGGATGATATTGATACTATGCATGCTATAAGTCCTCAAAGCGGCATTTAGAGATTTTCATAATTAGGAGGTTTCGGTTCTGTGAAGAAGTGTAAAAGATGTATTTCTGCTATTATAGTTTGTGTTTTTTGGGTGCTAAGCTGTAATGTTAACGGTTTTGGAACTGAGATTAATAAAAATAATGATTTGTTGAAGGATAGTATTGTTTTGCACATAGGTGAGTCTGATGCTTATGTTTATAACGAACATCAGCAGCTTGACGAAGCTGACAGCAGTATTGTTCCTGTGTCTGAAAACGGAATGGTATATGTTCCCATGGAGTTTTTTGAAAAAATTCTGTGGACAGAGGTCGCCTATGGAGCTAAGACAGGAGCAGTGTTCCTGGACTATAACGGAAATACATATACAATCCGCAAAGATAGTCGGATTGCAACCACAGACGCAGATAGCTTTGATATTGAGCAGCCTCCGATAATAAAAAATAACCGTGTTTATCTTCCTGTCAGCATTGCTGACAGGATGATGAACAAGGATGTGTTTTACGGTGATTCAGGCTTGGTGGTAATCTGCGAGGATGACCTGGACGGAATATCTGCCGAAAGCATAAATGAATTATCAGAATTATTTAAAAAAGACGTTGCAAAGAGCGGGGACATTGAATTTTTTGTGTCCCCCTCCGGCAACGATGAAAACGAAGGTTCAAAAGAAAAACCCTTCAAAACAATTTTAAAAGCAAAAAATACAGTAAGAGAATTGATAAAAGAAGGCAAAATGGAATCTGATATAAAAGTCTTTTTGCGTGGTGGAACATATCACCTTGATGAAACACTTTTATTTACTGAGGAAGATTCCGGAACAGGTTTTCATAAGGTGATTTATTCAGCTTATGAAAATGAAAAGCCTGTTATAACAGGCAGTAGTGAAATAAACAATTGGGAAGTTTATTCGGGGGATATTGTCAAGGCGTATGTGGGAAACCGGGATTCCATTGATACCTTATATGAAAATGGACAAACCCTTGTGAAAGCACGGCATCCAAATGCTTCAAAGGACACCCGTGAGTGGTGGAACTTTGTGGAGGCTGAGTATGCGGCAGCAAACTACGGTGCGTTTATATACAAAGATGGCGATGTTCCGTATATGGAAAATATAAATGATTTAGAAATTTATCTTTTTGGCGGTGGTCCCATTATGTGGCGACAGGACCGCTTAAAAGTGAAAGGCATAGATTTTGATTCTAATTTCCTGAAGCTCAATAAAAATGCAAATTATCCCCTTAATGTGGGTTCACAGTATTTTATACAGGGAGCACTGGAGCTTTTGGATGCGCCGGGCGAGTTTTATCATGACACAAAGGCTGGGATTCTTTATTACTATCCAACAGACGGAAAGCTGGGCGGAAAAAAGGTGGAAGCCCCTGAAATAAAAAATATAATTGAAATTCGAGGAAGCAATGAACATTCAACTGTTAAGAATATCGAATTTTCAGGACTGGAAATAAAAAATAATGATAGATTCACACAGCTGACAATAATGGTGAGAGAAAACGGCGATGCTTTTAAGATTTCGTATGCCGAAAACATAAAAATCAGCGATTGTCATATACATGATGTTGGCTCCACGGCAATAAGAATAGAAAAATGTGCAATAAACTGCAAGATTATCGGAAATAAAATTGAAAATACCGGGCACGATGGAATTTTGATTACCGGTGAACAATTCAAGCCAACCTGCAGAAACAATGTTATCTGCAACAACTATTTATACAGAAACGGTATGCTTGGCGGTGATGGCAGAGGTATTTTTGTTTATACATATTCTGCAAAAAACAATTTTATTGTTCATAACAGAATTGACAGAACTTCGGGTCATAATATCCGTGTAGCATCTTCACACTGGCGAAATTATGTGATGTATAATGACCTTTCAGAGGCAAATCTCACTCAGGAGGATACATCACAGATTTACTGTGATATGCAGGGTGAGGGTGCTTTCATCAGCAATAACTATCTGCATGACAGTTATTCAAGATTCAACGGAACATCGGGTATATACTTTGATGAAGGAACGCACAACTGTGTTGCTCAGAATAACATAGTTACCAGACAGGACAGCATTGGCGGAGCAACCGTTGGAGGAGCAATATTCTTCAAAGGTCCCAATATGACTGTTCGCAATAACTTTTCGGTTAATAATCCTGATGTGAGTTCAGCCGGTCTTATTATCGGAAAAGGCAGTGGTATGTTCAAAAGACCAACGGATTTGAAGATAGAAAAGAATATTATTGCTGATTCCGGTCTTGCGCCGTTCCAGTTTGGTACTTTCTTTGAAAAAGAAACAATCGGCAAGATGGACAGGAATTTATATTATAACAAGAATAATGAATATAAATTTGTAAATGCAGACAGCTTTGAAGAGTGGCAGTCGCTTTTTGGAGCGAATCATGACAAAAATTCGTTGATTGGAGTTTCACCGCAGTTTATGGGTGAGGAAAAGGACGATTACAGGTTCCGTTATGATGCTCCGGGTTATGAGCTGGGTATAAATGAGATTGAAACAGCACCGATGGGTCTTCAAAAGAACTTTAAATTTGCAGATTCGTCAGAACCTTTGAAACGGATATTTATTCGCGAGCAGGGAATGGCAAAAAGCTCTGCAACCATAAACCTTTTAAAGAACGGTAAAACTGCAATTAAGACAGAAGCAAGAAGCCAAACGGGTTATGTGTTGGATTTGTCGGATGCAGTTATAAAGTACGCAAGTGACAATCCGTCTGTTGCAGTTGTAAGTCAAAGTGGTGAAATTACAGCATATAATAACGGCATAGCAAAAATTACGGTTACTGCCTTTAAAAACGGCGGAGAGGCAAGCCTTGATGTGTTTGTTATTGTGGGTGATGAGATTGAGGACATCAAGCTGACAACCGATTCAAGTGCCGTTCAGAACGGAAAAACCGTGCAGATAAAGCCGATTATTAAAACCAAATACGGTCAGACAAATAGTGGAATTTTACAGAACGTAAGATTCACCTCGTCCAACGAGAGCATTATGACGGTGAGTGATTCAGGGGTGGTCAGAGCCAATGAAAATAATGAGGGCGATGCAACTATTTCCTTTGAAGCAGAGTTTTTTGGAAAGAAGTATACATTGGATTACAATATGACGGTTGTTAATCAGATTCCCACTGAAATAAGTTTTGAAACAGGAACGGTATTTATGAATGAAGGCAATTCAAGAACAATTGAGTTTGATGTTTTTGATAGTGCAGGAGAAGTTATTGAGGATGTTTCAAAATTTGAATTTAAATATGAACTGAAAAACAATTCAATTGCAAATATTAGTTTTGACGGCATTTCAAAGATTAATATAGCGGGTATTTCAAACGGTATGTCAGAGCTTGAATTATCCTTGGATTATGCAGGATCAGAGATTAAATCCACGGTTAATGTTGTTGTGCTTAATGATGGTTCGGGTCTGCCCAACGGCTTAAAGTTGACAAACTATCAGGCTGCCAACGGCAGTGTGGAATTTAAATCAGAGAAGGACTTTGCATTTATTTCAAACGGTGATAACATTTATGGCTCTGCTGATGATGCTACGTTCGTACACAGGAATATGTCTGCGGAAAATGTGACTATCGAATGTGAAATTGGTTCCTTTGACGGTGTGTATAACAGTAATACTGCTGTTGGGCCAATGATAAGAGTGAAAAACGAAGCAGAATCTTATAATGTTCAGATTCGTGTGACACCCGAAGGAAAGGTTATCATGACGTGGCGAAATGAAGAAAAAAAGAGCAGTGCAAACTATCAGGGTGGAATTCATCAGCTTCCCACAAGGTTGAAGCTTGAAAAGAGCGGAGACTTGTTTAAGGGTTACTGTATGACTGCCGATGGTTGGCAATTGGTAGGTGAGGTTACTGTGCCTATGTCGGATAATTATTTTGCCGGTGTTGCAGGTTTCTCAAATGTTGTAAACGGTTTTGTGGGTGCGCAAGTATCTGACCTGACCTTTACACACAAATAGAGTGATATTAATATAAATCAATGTGACCTGAATAATAGATATTCAGGTCACGTTTGAAGATTGGAGGATACAGCATGAAAAAGGTTTGGGCATTGTTAATTTGTATTTGCCTTTTTGCATCTGTTTGTGTACAGGCAAGTGAAATGGAAGGAGCTTTTTTGGAAGCCGAGATATGTGGTGACGTGGTTTTGGTGTCAGGAAGATTTCCTACCAATCAAAATCAACCGGTAGCCATCAAGATAATGCTTGGAAATATACCTGCTCAGCTTACGCAGGTGAAAACCGAAAGATTTGGATATTTTTCGGCAGAATTTTCGGAGGCAGCTTTTTCAGCAAACAATACCTATGATATAAAGGCGACGTGCCTTGGAATGGATGCGGAAACTGTACTTTGTTATTATGGTTCAGCCGAGGAACAAAACATTCTGGGCAGAATTAATTCAGCTGAAACGGCATCTGATTTAAAGGAAATCATTGATTCATCTGTAAATATGCTGAACAAAAAGCAATATAACAGCTTGTCTGATGAAACAAAGCTGAGTGTATGTGATACCTTGACAGGCATTGATTATACAACCATTGCCGACTTTAAAACTTCATTCTACGATGAGGTTAATGCTGAATGTGTGAAAATTGCTGATTCAGTTGAGTTTTATGTATCGCCCCATGGCAATGACAATGCTGATGGACTAACTGCAAATACTGCCTTTGCTACCATCAAAAGAGCCAAGGATGCAATCCGCAAATCTCTTTATGCAGGAAATGAGTGTCATCATACTGTTTATTTGATGGATGGTGTATACTATCTGGATGATACGTTGGTTTTCACTGAATATGATTCCGGAACAGAGGATTACAAGATTACGTATAAAAATTATATGAATGACAAGCCTGCGTTGAGTGGAAGCCGAGAGATTTCGGGTTGGAATGAATACGGTACAAACGGCATCTTTGTTGCAAATATAGGCTCAGGTCTGGATGTTAAGGTTCTTTATGAAGACGGAATTATGCAAACAATGGCAAGATACCCAAATGGGAACAACGCGGATTTTTATGAGGGTTATCTGGAGGCTGTTAAAAACGAGAGTTCGCCTTATACAACCTTTTATTTTGATGCCAAAGACGGTATTCCCGAAACCGCTTCTTCGGATTTGGAGGCATACATATGGGCAGATGATACAGGCTACAATAAGTGGCATTCCAAAACAATATCGGCTCAGATAGATTATGGCGAAAGACAGATTTCTTTGGATAGCGAAACCTATTATCCCATAGGAACAGGTAGCACGTATTTTCTTCAGGGTGCATTGGAGTTCCTGGATGCAGAAGGTGAGTTTTATTACAACAAAGATACAGGCGAGCTGTTTTACAAGCCCACAGACGGCATAATTACCGACAAAGTCATATCAATACCCACAACGGATGATATTATTCGTTTTGAAGGGACAACAGATAAAACATATGCTCATGACATAGTGCTTGATGGATTAACAATTCAAAATTCAGCCAGAACCGATAATCTGGATAGCAGTACGTTTTATGGCAATTTTAATGGAAACGGAATTACAATAAAGGATTCAAAGAGAATTACTGTTCAAAACTGTATTATAAATAACATTGGCGGCAACGGCGTTTATTTGATTGGTGGAGCTTCAAATAACCAAATCTGTAAAAATGAAATATACAACACAGCAGTTCACGGTGTGCAGTTTGCGGGTGAAGAAAAATCCTTAATCTGCCGTGATAATTACATAAAAAACAATTTGATTCATGATACCGGTTTGCTGGCAGGCATAGGTTCCGGTATTAGTGTAATGCATACGGGCAGTGGTTACAATTATATTACGCATAATAAAATTTACAGGACCATGCGATACGGAATTCGTGTGTCAAGCAACAACAAGCCGTGCTTGTATCCAACATATGTGGAATATAATGATGTTTCGGAAGCTAATATGTGCGCAAATGATACCGGCGTAATTGAGGTTACATATCAGCAGGGCGGAACAGTTATCAGAAACAATCATATTCATGGCAAGCAGTATGCTGAGGGAAAGAGTATGTTGATTTACATTGATGAAATGAACAGCAATGTTACTGTTGAAAAGAATGTCATTTCAGATATTATTCCCGGTGAACACGCTGAAGGTTTTGTGCCTGTTATGATAAAGGGTGCGAATAACATTATTATTAATAATTACATAGTTAATGTCCCTGATGTATATGGGGGGGTATTTGTATTCAGCCATCAGTTTACCGATGCAGAAGATACTACAATCAGTAGAAATATTGTGTATAACTGCGGAAACATTATGTATCGGTTTACCAACAACGATTTGGTCAATACCGGTGTAAAGACTGCAGATAACAATATGTATTATGATAATGGCGGTGAGTTGTATTATTATGTTTCAAATGCAATGAAAAGATTTTCGGTGTGGAAATTCGGGGGACATGACACATCAACCCTGACAAACGTGAATCCGTCATTTATGAATGTTGAACAAAAAGACTATCGACTTAAATATAACAGTGAGGCGAGAAATTTATCTGTCGACGGTATTAATATGAAGGATATAGGTCTGGAGGCAGATTATCCGATATGTAAAGACACAGGAGAAATTGACAGATTATTCATAAACGGAAATGACACTTCATTTGTGAACCTTGACAGAGGTGAAAGCGTGAGCCTTGAATTGTATGGACGCACAACAAACGGCTATCTGATTGAGGTTGCACCGGAGGACATTGCATATATAAATTATAATTCGGATATTGCCGATGTGAATAATGAAGGTGTCGTTGTGGCAAAAAATAGTGGCGTTGCAGAGATAATTGCAAACGTAAACGGAAAAAGCATCAGTTGTCATGCGGTTGTAAATGACGGCAATTATGGGTCTGTATATGTGCATAACATAGAATATGCGGATATAAACGGAAACAGCAAGGAAAGTGATGCATTTACGGAGCCTTGCTATGCACACATATATACCACAAGTTATTTGCCTTCTGATTCAAACACAAAGGCAATAATGGGTGCATACAAAGATGGTGCTTTGGTTTACGCAGGTTTGAGCGATAGTGTGAAGACATCGTCGCTTTCGGACAGTAAGTTTTTGGTTGAATACAATTTGGGTGACGATGTTGAATACAATCAGATTAAACTGTTCTTCTGGAACGATAATTTGGTTCCCGTTGGTGAAAGCAAACTAATTGAAAATAAATCTGCTCAATAATGCGTGATACAGGAGAAGAAAAATGGATATTTTATTGGTTGTTAATAACAGGGAAAATGCAAAAATAGTAATTCCAAAAAATGCTTCAGAAACAGAAAAAACGGCTTCTTTTGAATTGCAGGCATATATTGAAAAAGCAACAGGAGCTAAACTTGAAATTGTATCTGAAGAGAAAATTGATGATGTTGCGATTTTTGTTGGGCATACGAAATATGCCGCTACAAAAGGTATATGCGGAACGTCAGCAGAAAATTGGATTATAAAAGGGGTTGAAGGCAATCTGATATTGACGGGCGGTCTGAAAAATACCGACAGAGGGATAATCTATTCGGTTTATCATTTTCTTGAAGAATATCTTGGTGTCCGTTGGTGGAATTTCCGTGAAGAATATGTTCCTGAGGCTTCTGACCTTAAAATAAAAAGCAATGTGTTTGTCAGCAAAACGCCGGTTTTTGATTTTCGTAAGATTCTGGATATTTTTGAATATAAGGATTTTAAATATCATGCACGAAACCGTATGAACATTATTGGTGATGACGGAATTGAAGATGGCGCATTTAATGATAACGTAAAAAAATATGGAGGAGCAAAATATATGGCACCTCCACACCATGTTCATTCTCTTGGGTTGTATTTTCCTGCCGATAAGTATTTTGCCGAGCATAAGGATTGGTGGGCATTCAATGAAGTTATGAACGACAGAATAAGCTATGGTCAGTTTTGCCTTTCAAATGAGGGATTTTATCAGGCAATGCTCCATAAGCTGATTGACAATATTGAAGCTCAAAATAAAAAATGTGAAGAAAATGGCGTGGAAAGACCGGTTTTTTATTCGGTTTCATTCAAAGATCAGTTTTTTATGTGTGAGTGTCCTGAGTGTAAGGAACAGATAAAAAAGTCAGGCAAGTCGGGCTATCTTCTGAGATTTGTAAACCGACTTGCAAGGGACATCGGTCAAAGATATGACGGAGTTATGCTTGAAACATTGGCATATTCAACGTACATCGAACCGCCCCTTGATGATGTGGTGCCTGAACGCAACGTGATAATAAGATATGCCGACCTCCGTGAGGACCAATTACACGACCTGATGTATCCCACAAATAAAGATTCATTAAGAAGAATAAAAAAATGGGCATCCTTGTGCAAGGTAAATAACAGTCCGTTTTATGTGTGGGATTATTATTTGCATGACTATCCTGCGGCACCGGTGCCGGATATATTCCGAATTACCCGGAATATAAAATTGCTTTATGAACTGGGTGTCAGCGGTTATTTTGTGGAAAATGAAACCGCACAGACACGTGATTTCTGGGCTTTGGCACAGTGGGTAGCCTTGCGTATGATGGAAGACCCGATGCAGAATGCCGATGATTTGATTGACGATTTTATATCCAAGTATTATGGCAAAGCGGCAGCGTACATAAAGGAATATCTTATGTTGTGTCACGAGGTAGCTGAAAAATCCGGTTATGTTTTGTTGTTGTATGAACCGTTGACAAACTGGAATTATGTGACGCCTGAGCTTGTCAAAAAAGGACTGGAATTACTTGACAAGGCTTTGAAAGCTGTTGAGGGGAACGGTGTTTTTGAAGGACGCGTTAAAATTGCATCAAGCGGTTTGATGAACACAATTGCCGTATGTTATGATGATTTGTTGAGGAGAAAAGCGGAGCTTCCTTTTGAAAAGAAGGAGATAATTCTGAAGGTGATAGACGGGCTTAAGGCACGATGTGAGATGTATTGCTATGCAGAAGATGGTTCAGTAGTTCAAAATGGCATACTCAACCGAGTAAACAGAGATATTGAATATTTTACCCGACTTGCGGAAGAAAAACATGAAAAGTATGCTTTGCCTGAAGAGCTTGAAACCATTAATGAGTCAAATGTATATGATATATATATCAAGAATGTTGTAAGATTTTTTGATGGCGAGAGCGGTTCTTCATATGTGATTGATGACGATGCACGAGTGAAGAAGGTTTTGAAGCTTTCGAGAGATGCTATGATTGACATAAAAAAAGACCGTTACAG
>JAZRMZ010000065.1:0-15859 GCA_045647905.1 Clostridia bacterium | reverse complement strand
TGTTACATTATTATACAAATATACAAATTGTCAAAATGTAAAATTTATGATAAAATATATATACAATTACTCTATCAGATTGAAAAAAAAGAAAGGCAGGGTATCACATTATGAAATCAATTATAACACTTGGAAGACAGCTTGGTTCAAACGGAAAACTTATCGGAAAAGCTCTTGCCGAAAAGCTTGGAATTCCATTTTATGACAAGGCGTTGATTGCACGCTCCGCAAAGGAAAGCGGGCTCAGCGAACATCTTTTTGACGGTATTGAAGAAAAACCCACTCACAGCTTGCTCTACTCTCTTGTTATGGGTGTTCAGTCCACAAAAGGTCTCTATTATCAATATAACGATATGCTCAACGGCGACAATATTTTCAAGGTTCAGGCAGATGTTATCAAAGGCATCGCCCTGGAAGGTTCATGCGTTATTGTTGGTCGCTGTGCCGACTACATACTCCGTGACAACCCCCATCTTGTCCGCTTGTTCCTCTGTGCAGATGAAAACACTCGAATTCAAAACCTTATGGAACGTGACAATATGACCGAAAAGGTTGCAAAATCTGCGGTTACAAAGGCTGATAAACGCCGTGCAAACTACTACAATTTTTACACCAACAACACCTGGGGCGACGTAAAGAATTATGATTTGTGTCTCAACACCGCAGGTCTTTCAAAGGACGAAAGTGTTCAGATTCTTGCCGATTATATCTCAAAGCGTGAAGCGTACTTCAAGGACTGATTCAAGGCTCACTCACCGAGGGAGTTTTTAAAAGCATTTAATCAAAACCCACCAAAAGACATATTTACCACCTCACCGTGAATATATTATATTCATAGTGAGGTGGTTTTTTTGTCCAAACAAAATATTCTTCGCAGCGCCGCTTTCCTGACCCTTTCGGGAATAATCGCAAAATCCGTTGACTTTGGCTTTCGTGCTTTTTATTCCACCCGTCTGGGTGCCGAAGGTATGGGGCTTTTTTCTCTTGTATTTTCCTTTCACAGCATCATTCTGACCTTTGCAACAGGAGGTCTGGGCGTTGCGGTTTCAAAAACCGTTGCCGAACAATACACAAAGGGCTGTGCCGATAACATAAAAAAAATAATGCGAGTTGCCCTGCTTTGCGTTTTTCTTCTCAGCACCGCAGTTATCCTCGCAACCTGCATTTTCTCACAACGTATATCCGTCACATTTCTGAAAGAGCCCCGAACACGTCTGAGCATCCTTGCCCTCGCTCCAAGCATCCTTTTTATGAGCATTTCATATTGCATAAAGGGCTATTTTTATGCCGCCCGAAAGGTATTTATCCCCGCTTCCTCCGAATTTGTTGAACAGGCCGTAAAAATCACTTCCATAACCCTGCTGCTCAACAGATTTCTGCCGCTGGGAATAAGCCACGGATGTGCCGCAGTTTTTCTGGGAATCACAATCGGCGAGCTTTCTTCCTGTATTTATCTTTCGTTTTTTTATCTCAAAGACCGTCCCGCCTTCCGTCAAGTCTGCAGGAAAGGAAACATTCTTCTCTCCCTTTCACGAATTGCCCTTCCCGCCATGACAACCTCTCTTTCAAGTGCCTTTTTGCGGATGCAGGAAAATGTTCTTATAGTTTCCTGCCTGAAAAAATCTGGGCTGAATAATTCCGATGCCCTGAGCCGTTACGGAACAATTCACGGAATGGTTATGCCGTTAATCATTTTTCCTCTGACCCTGCTATCCTCATGCTTCACCCTGCTCATACCCGAAATTTCAAGAGCCGACAGTATGAAAACCCGTCTTCGTCTTTCAACCCTTGTATCACGGCTTTACCGGTTTACCGCCTTTGGCGGTTTTCTGGTGTGCACAATATTCACAACACTCCCAACCGAGCTTTCAAGCCTTGTTTATTCCGCTCCCCACATTTCCAAATCGGTTTTTGTCATTGCGCTTTTTTCGCCCGTGATGTTTATGGATTCCGTTTCCTGCGGTATTCTCAACGGCCTCGGGAAACAGACAAACCTGCTGATTTTCAGCTTTTGCGATTCCTTTCTGAGAATTGGTCTTATTCTGTTTTTAACCCCACGAACGGGTATAAATTCCTTGTTTGTGATTATCTTCCTCAGCAATATTTTCACAGCATCCTGCACAATGCGAAAGGTTCTGAAAACAACAAAAATCCCCTTTGAAATTTCGGGCTGGTTCTTCAGGCATCTGATTGCCGCCCTTTTAACACATCTGACCGCAACCTCACTCTCGGTATTCTTCAACTACGGTTCAGGCATTTTTTCAACCGTTCTCGGAATCGCTTTCATCATCGGGGTTTACACTCTGTACAGCTCATGCCTGTGCAAAAATCTCCGCACTGATATGACATGGTTCGTAAAACGAATGTTTCTGAACAACTGACAGCAAATGAATCTTCCCTCCCCGTCATTCTGAACGAAGTGAAGAGTCTCTCTGCCCCGTCAATCTCACTTTGCACATTTTTTGCAAGGCTCATACTGGCCTTCCACCTCCGCCTTGCTTTTTGGAATTGCATTCACTCCTGCACACTTGTTGTCAATATGATATTTTTTACCCGTGGGAGTTACATAAACCTCTCCCACGGCTTCCGTTTCAGTCTCCACAGGAGCCTCGGTTTGTTCTTCATTCTCCACAGCTTCCTCTTTCGGTTCAGCTTCCTGTACTGAAAAAGTCTCCACACTCTCCGTATCTTCCCCTTGGTTTGTTTCTTCAACAATCGGCATATCGGCAAGAGTTTCCCTTTCACTCACGGGATTGTAAGCACTGAAATACGGAATAACAAACATCAACGCAACAATTGCAACAAGAAACTTCACTTCCTCGGAGGGCACTTTTATAATCTGAACCCCCACAAAAAAGGAAATTATGGCACACACCGTCATAAGGGTTGCAATAACCCCCGAAACCACGTCCCCCTTGCCAAAGCTCACAGCCATGGCAATAATACCAAAACAAATAAAAGCAAACAAGGCCTTTCCAAACCTTGTGGAAAGAAACCCGTCTTTTATTTCCTTTGATTCCTTCACCCTTGCTTCATTAGCCTCAAAAAACGCCGCAATATTCTCCTCTCCACAGCCATCATCAATCACCGTTCCGCAATTGAAACACCTTTCAGCATCCTCCGCAAGCTCCGCCTTGCACTTACAACAATACATACCACACACTCCTCAACCTATATTCACCTTTGTTTTTCAAGCCATTCCTTTTTGTACTCATCCGAAACGGTTTCATTTTTCAGGAAACGTATCACCTCAACCAACTTTTCGGTTGAATAATCCACCATTGCCCTTGCAATCCGTTCATTCATCCCCTCATGCATATCCCCCTCATAGGAATTGGGATAATTTGCCATCCAAGCAAAGGGTGTGCCTATATTCAGCTTTGAAAATTCATCAAAAAGGTGGGTTGACTGGTTGCTTTCCTGATATACCTTATCAAGCCGCACAGTCTCAGGACGAACACCGTATACCCAGCCCATTTCAATGAAATCTGCGTGGCCAAAGCGTTTTTTCTGTTCGTTGTAGTCTTGAAGAATCTTTCTGTCCTCGGTTGTCAGATATTTATACCCCATATTAAGGAGCTTTTTTGGCGTTGCAAAATCCGACCCCAAAGCATAGCTGAACACCGAATATGGCGTTTTTTCATAAAGAAGCCCGCGCATAAAATAATCAATCATCGCACGGTTTCCCCCGTGTCCGTCATAAAGAAGAATTTTGTCAAAACCGTTGCGCCAAATCTCGCTGCAGGTTTCCTTCAGAATCTGAAGTCTCAGTTCAGGGCTGAAAATAACCGTACCTTTGAACTCACCTGCTCCCGTCTTTTCACCAAAATACATTGACGGAAAGACGCACACAGGCTCAATCTCTGCCGCCCTTTGTGCAATTCCCGTTATGTGAATAACGTCAGTCCCCACAGGAAGATGCTGGCCGTGCTTTTCCAGACAACCAACGGGCACAATGCAAAGCCCCTTTGAGCTTTCAATTGCACCTTCAAATTCTTCTTCTCTCAAATTTTCCCAAAGCATAAAATCACCCGAATTAAATATTTAACTATATTTTACCATATCAAAATAAAGTTTTCAAGATAAAAAGCTGTCCCCTTGCTAAAAAAGAAGACTCTATAATAACGGTTGCGGCAAACAGATTCTTCCCGAATATTTCCAAAAACCACAAAACCGCAGCTTTCGCTGCGGTCTTGTGGTTGCGTTTTTGATAAAAAAGGTTTCTTGCGAAATCTTAATATCCAACTTTTTCCCAGCATTCGAAGGGAGCTGCAAGCTCTTCGCTGATATAAACCTGTGTCTTCTTTGTCTGAAGCATTGAGCTGGGGAGATAAGGTGTGATAGGTCCGTGTGTGCAAAGACGGCTTGTCATTCTCTGCCATGATGAGAATGTGCCGCAGGTTGCAAGTGCATGAACTTCAATTCTTTCCTTTGCGCGCATTACATCGAGAGGTCCGATGGTTGCTGCACAAGGAGGAACGTTTGCAATATCACCTGACTGACCAAATGTACCGTTGAGTGAGTTCTGCATAATGGTCATGGGGTGGAGTTTAACGATCTGTGCGGGCTGGTTGAGCCATTCTTCGATGTCACCGCTGCCGATGAATTCAGGAATGGGATCAACGAAAGCCATATGACCTGCCCAACCGGGAGAAGTTGATGCAATATCAGCACCTGTTCCCTCAGTGATGTCGTCAATTATCTTGGAATAATCCTTGATATTTGCGTTTGTGGGGAAATGAACGTTTTCCATAGGCATACGGAGCTTTTCATCAATCTGGTAGTAGAGATACTTAATCATAGAATGTGCAAAGCCTGCTTCGTATGTAATAGGAGCGATGTTACCATTTTCATCTGCCCATTCATCCTCTGCCACAAGGTGAACCTTGCTACAATCAACGCCAAAGTAGTTGATGAGCTGTGCAAGAGGAATGTATGAGTCGGGTTCGGGGTTACCGAGAATCATTGTGAAACTCTTGCCTGCTTCTGATGCAGCTTTGAGACGCTCAAAAAGTGTTGCAATGAGAACGGGATGGGGGTTCATCATAACTTTTACGTTAAATTCGGGATGCCACCAGTCTTCTCTCTTTTCAAGATCTTTGCCGCTGAGGCTGCGAACATAATCGCAAACCTTCTTGTCCTTGAAAGGAACAAATTCATGAGGCTGGAAATCAAATTTTGTTGCGGGATCTGTAATAAAACTCATTTTACAATTTCTCCTTTTAATATAGTATTTTTAACATTAAACCATTGGTCAACAATGATTAAGTTCGCAAGATTACCTTTTTTGATTTGTCCGATTTCGGGCATATTCAAAAGGCGTGAGGGGTTGAGTGATGCATATTTGAACACATCACACACAGAACCTCCGGTGTGCACCATCATATTGTGGCAGGCAACATCCAGAGTCAACTTTGAACCGGCAATATCGCCACCCCAGTCAAAGTTGATGTCAAAGGCTTCCTCAAGACCCGGAAGTGGAGGGCCGTCAGCAACAAAAGAATCCGCAATGAGAATAATCTTGTCCTGACCCTTTATCTTTTTAACAAGACGAATCATATAAGGATGAACGTGAACACCAAAGGAGTCAACAATCAGCTCCGCATAAATTCCGTCGTTGTAATTAACTGTTTCGTCAACACACACGCCACGCACTTCGGGATAATTTTCCAGAGTTCCCGTTGCATTTGTGTGGTGAGTTCCAAGCTTCAAGCCGTAGGGCATCAATGCTTCAATTTGTTCAGGAGTTGCCTCCGAATGAGCAACCGAGAACACAATTTCGGGAATCTCCCGTTTTACGTACTTAACAAAATCAAGAATACCTTCTCTTTCAGGAGCCACGCACCATACCTTTGCAAAGTCCTTTGCGGCTTCAACAACCTCGGCATAGTCCTTTTCAACAACGGCATCCTTCCATACATTTTTCTCCTTGTCACAGCCAAAATCGGGATTGAGGTAAGGACCTTCCATATAAACACCAATGATGTTTCCACATTCCCCTGCGGCAATGGCATCCTTGAACTTTTTGATTGCATCAAGGTGCTCCTGCTTGTTCATGCTGTAAAACAGAGCCGGAAGAACCGAAGTCACGCCGTGGTCAAGAAGAGTTCTTGAACACTTCACGGGGTCTTCGTGAAAATAAGTATTTCCGTCAGCATGAGTATGTATATCAATAAGACCGGGCCCAACAAAATTGCCCTGTGCATCAAGAATCTCTGCACCTTCAGGGACAGGCATTTTTCTGCCAAAATCAACAATTCTGTCACCATCCATGATGAGGGTTGCATCAGGGATATAGTGGTCCGGCATAACAAGTGTTGCATTTATAATAGCTTTCATAACAACTTCCCCTGCCTTTTCGCCGAAATTATCTCACAGATTACAGCGGTACACCATACCACAATAACCTTATAATTGAATTATATCTTTTTAAAACAACATTGTCAACCGGATTTTTTACGAAACTTTTTCGAAATGAAATTTTTTCTTGAAATCTTGGCGCTGTTGTGTTATACTGACCTCGACAAATGTATCTTTTGAGGAAAATACGAAATTTTTCGGAGGTGCAGCCGTGACACTCGCAAAGATAGCAAAAATAGCAAACGTAGCCGTTTCAACCGTTTCAAAGGCATTTTCAGACAGTCCCGAAATCAGCAAAGAAACAAAGGAACAAATCCTGAAAATCGCCAGAGAAACAGGCTGCTATGAAAAATATTACAAACCCAAATACAACAAAAAACTCATTGCCGTCATATGTCCCGAAATGCTTGGTGTTCATTACACACAAATGGCAACATATCTTGAAGAAAAAATAACAAAGCGCAACGGAACAATGCTTCTTTCGGTAAGCAGTTTTTCACCCGAAAAGCAAGCCGAGCTCATTGATTATTACATAAGGTACGCCCACGCAGACGGGATTATTGTTGTTGAACCCATTTCAAAAATAAAGAACTCGACCGAAGTCCCCATTGTTCAGATTGGTCTTGAAAAAGCAACCGCAGATGTTCATGCCATATACGCCGACATGGGTGACGCACTCAATCAAAGCATAAAGCTCTTGTTCAAAAAAGGTCATCACAACATCGGCTTTATCGGTGAGCAATACACCGCCAAGGAATACGAAATTTTCCGCAACACCGCCGCCAAATGCGGAGTTGCGAACAATCCAAAGTTTGTATCAATAAACAGCCACCGTTTTCAGGACTGCGGATATTACGGCATTGACGAAATGATAAAAAAAGGAAGTCTGCCAACTGCGGTTTTTGCAGCATACAGCCACATTGCAGTGGGAATTCTTCAGCGACTCAGCGAAGAACAGCTCCGAGTCCCCGAAGATATCTCCGTTGTCTGTCTGGACGACATCAACACCGCTCCCTACGGCAACCAGAAGCTCTCCTGCATAAAAATGCATCTGGAAGAACTATGTTCAGAGGCTGTTCATCTCCTTTACCGTCTGATTGCAAAAAAACACAATGTTTCAAAACACACAATAACCGTTGAACGCCGATTCTTTGAAGGCGAAACAATCGGCGAAAAAAACAGATGAAATGTGTAAAAAAATCACCTGTTTTCGGTTTTATGTCCGAAAACTACCTTGACCGCATCTTGTTGCGGTGCTATACTTTTTTCAATATATATTTTCAAAGGAGAAATAAATATGTTCAGAGTTGCATTTTATGAAAAAGAAATCACCCCGCCTCTGGGATGTTTTTTGCCCGGATATTTTAATCTCCGACAGGGCAGCAATGTAAAAGACCGCCTCTATGCAAAGGCAATGGTCTCAGAATCCAACGGTGAAACTGTTGCACTTCTCGCCATTGACGGCTGTTACGGCGAAAAAGAGGTTCGTGACATGATTGTGGGCAGAATTGAAAAATACACCGGAATCAAGCCCGAAAATGTTATGTTTTCAGGCGTTCACACCCACACAGGTATACCTCGCTTTGAGTATAATGACGACCCCGATGCCGTTGAAAACCAAAGGGAATATTACACTGTTTTTTCAAAACTCATGGCAGACTGTGTTATCCTGGCACACAAACGCCTTGAAGAATGTAATTTCACCTTTGCCCGTGGGTATGTTGACGGTATTTCATTCTGCCGTGACTATATAATGAAAAATTCAACACCCCGAACAAATCCCGGAGTATTGAATCCCGATATTGTTGAACCCACTACCGAAATCGACAAATCCGTTCCTGCCCTCTTTGTTTATGACAGTGAAGGCACTCCAAAGGGTATGGTTTTCACCTTTGACTGTCACCTTGACTGTGTTGACGGAACAGAATACAGCGGTGACTATCCCGCCGAGGTTTCAAAAATTATGAAACAAAAATACGGTGAAGATTTTGTTACCCTGTTCTTCATGGGAACAGCAGGAAACATCAACCATTTCAACGTAAAACAGCCCATCACCGACCCATTCCATTATCGTTATATGGGCAAACTTCTTGCGGAAGAACTTCTGAAAATCCAGAAAGATGCTGCCCCCTTGGTTGGTGACAATGTTTCATCGAAGTTTGAAACAATCCGGATTAAAAGACGTGAGGTTCCGCAGGAGGATATTGACAACGCAAACCACATCATCGCAACGGTCAAGGAAATCCCCGGCATCAAAATTGCCGCCGACAATACCGACCCCGACCAATATGCTCTTGCTATGTCAAAGCGTCTTATGGACTTTCTCAACACACAACCAGCTGAGTTTGACGTTCCCCTTCAGGTAATCAAAATCGCAGATTTCAAGCTTTATGCATTCCCCGGCGAAATTTTCAGTCATTTTGGTGATATGGTAAAAGCCGGTGCCGGTACAAACAAAAATATGGTTGCCACAATGTCAAATATGTCCATCGGATACGTTGTTGCAAAGGAAATGTATTTTGACACAATCTACGAATCACGCCCCGGTTCAAACCGTTCCGAAAGAGAAGCGGGCTACAAAATGGCAGAGAAACTCATTGAAATGGGCAAATAGAACTGATTCTGCAGTGTCAGATTCTTCGCTGCGCTCAGAATGACAGCAACACTTGCAAAATAACTTAACACGTCACCCTGAGCGCAGTCGAAGGGTCTGTCTTACCCCGTCACCCTGAGCGCTGTCGAAGGGTCTTTCTTTCCCCGTCACCCTGAGCGCAGTCGAAGGGTCTTTCTTACCTCGTCACCCTGAGCGTAGTCGAAGGGTCTTTCCAATGGGGTTTACCGCAAAAATCAAAGGAGACATAGCTCAAAAACGCTATGTCTCCTTTTAAAATCTTATCTTTTTTAGAACAAACCGCTGATTACGCCGGTTTCATCGACGTCAATTTTTTCAGCCGCAGGAACCTTCGGAAGTCCGGGCATTGTCATTATGTCGCCTGTGAGGGCAACAATAAAGCCTGCACCTGCCGAAACCTTAACATTTCTTACCGTAACAACAAAATCTTCGGGAGCTCCGATTTTTGTCATATCATCTGAAAAGCTGTACTGAGTTTTTGCCATACAAATGGGCAGCTTGTCATAGCCCAGTTCATTGAGCTTTGCAATTTCCTTTTTTGCCGCAGGTGTGAACGCCGCACCTTTGCCTCGGTACACTCTTTTTACAATTGTGTCAATCTTGTTTTCAATTGAATCATCAAGGTCATAGCTGAAAGAGAACTCATTGGGCTGTTCACAAAGACGAACAACCTCCTCTGCCATTTCAATTCCGCCGTTTCCGCCCTCAGCCCATACATTTGAGAGGACAACATTAACTCCAAGAGCCTTGCATTCGTCAATAACAAGCTGAACTTCAGCATCCGTATCGGTGGGGAAGCGGTTAACCGCAACAACCGACGGGAGCTTGTAAACCTCCTTGATGTTTGCAATGTGACGAAGAAGGTTGGGAATACCCTTTTTGAGTGCCTCCAGATTCTCGCCGCCAAGCTCTGTTTTGGGAACACCGCCGTGCATTTTGAGAGCACGGATTGTTGCAACCATAACCACCGCATCAGGGTTCAGACCTGCATAACGACACTTGATGTCAAGGAACTTCTGTGCGCCAAGGTCAGCACCAAAGCCTGCTTCGGTAATAACATAATCACCAAATCTCATTGCCATTTCGGTTGCGATAACCGAGTTACAGCCGTGAGCAATGTTCGCAAAAGGACCACCGTGAACAAATGCGGGAGTACCCTCCAAAGTCTGCACCAAATTGGGCTTGATTGCATCCTTGAGAAGTGCCGTCATTGCACCTGCCGCACCGATTTCGCCTGCTGTCACGGGCTTTTCGTCATAGGTATAGCCCACAACTATTCTTGAAAGTCTTTCCTTCAAATCCGTAATTGACGAGGAAAGACAAAGAACCGCCATAACCTCTGATGCAACGGTGATGTCATAACCGTCTTCACGGGGAACACCGTTAACTCTGCCGCCCAAACCGTCGGTAACAAATCTGAGCTGACGGTCGTTCATATCCACGCATCTTTTCCATGTTATGCGTCTGGGGTCAATATTCAGTCTGTTTCCCTGATAAATATGGTTGTCAAGCATAGCCGCAAGAAGGTTGTTTGCCGCGCCGATTGCGTGGAAGTCACCGGTGAAATGAAGATTAATGTCCTCCATGGGAACAACCTGAGCATAGCCGCCGCCTGCAGCACCGCCCTTGACACCAAAAACAGGTCCAAGTGACGGTTCACGGAGAGCAACCATAACATTCTTACCGATTTTTTTCATTCCGTCAGCAAGACCTATTGTTGTTGTTGTCTTACCTTCACCCGCAGGGGTGGGAGTGATTGCCGTAACAAGAATCAGTTTTGCCTTGCGCTTCATTTCTTTAAGGGGTGCAAGGTCAATTTTCGCCTTATAATTTCCATAAAGTTCAAGATATTTTTCGTCAACACCTGCAGTTTTTGCAATTTCGGTAATCTTCTGCATTTTGACGCTCTGAGCAATTTCTATATCTGTTTTCATTGGTTTTACCTCCAATCATATAATCTCATAGGAAAGATTCTTCGCCGTTGGCTCAGAATGACAATTAAGTTCAGCCAAAGTGACTCTATACGTCACCCTGAGCGTAGTCGAAGGGTCTTAATTCAAATGATTAATCATCCCAGTCCGAGGAAAAATTGATTTAGTTTGCGTGTTCAACCGACCGTAGTGTACTTTGTGTACATAAGGAAGGCTGAACGTGTGAAATAAACAACTTCCTCTTCCCCAGTCCGAGGAAAAATTGGATTAGTTTGTTCGTTCAGCCGACCGAAGTGTACTTTGTGTACACGAGAAAGGCCGAACGGACGAAATAACCAATTTTTACCAGACTGGAAAATAAACAAATTTTACCTGACTATATACCGTAATACTGAACAGCTGACTTAAACATTCCAATATCAAAGTTACCCTCAACATTCTTGTAAAGTCCGTAGCCCCATCTTTCGGAGTGACCCATCTTACCGAGAACACGACCGTCGGGTGATGTGATACCTTCAATTGCGAAGGTTGAACCGTTGGGGTTGTACTGAATTTCGTTGGTGGGATTGCCCTCAAGATCAACGTACTGTGTGAGAATCTGACCATTTTCAGCCAGCTGCTTCACAAGTTCATCACTTGCCATGAAGCGACCTTCACCGTGTGAAATGGGAACTGTGTAGATATCACCAACACTTGCATTTGCCATCCAGGGCGACTTGTTTGATGCAACTCTTGTGCGAACAAGCTTTGACTGGTGGCGAGAGATTGTGTTGTATGAAAGTGTGGGACAATTTTCGTCTGTGTCAATAATCTTTCCGTAAGGCACAAGACCAAGCTTGATAAGAGCCTGGAAACCGTTACAGATACCGCACATCAAGCCATCACGCATATCAAGAAGTTCGGATGTTGCTTCCTTGATTTCAGGGTTACGGAAGAACGCTGTGATGAACTTCGCTGAACCGTCAGGCTCATCACCGCCTGAGAAGCCGCCGGGGATGAATACAATCTGTGATTCATCGAGCTTCTTTGCAAAGGCTTCAACGGATTCGGAAATTGCCTGAGGAGTCAGGTTGTTTATAACAAAGATTTCGGGTTCAGCACCTGCATCACGCATAGCCTTTGCAGAATCAAATTCGCAGTTTGTTCCGGGGAACACAGGAATGAGAACCTTGGGCTTTGCAACACCGATCTTGGGTGTAACAACAGACTTTGCTTCATAATTGAATGCAGGGATTTCCTTCTTTTCTGTTTCGATATTGCAGGAATAAATCTTTTCAAGCTTGTTTTCATAAGTCTTTGAGATTTCGCACATACAAAGTTCTTCACCCTCGTACGAAATTGCCTTTTTCTCGGTTGTTGTACCGAGAACAATGCCTGCCTCTGCATCCTTGCTGAGTTCAACAACAAATGAACCGTAGCTGTAACCAAAAATGTCGTCAAGGGAAACACCGTCGGCAAATTCAAAGCCGATGCCGTTGCC
Organism: Clostridia bacterium; assembly: GCA_045647905.1. GTDB lineage: Bacteria > Bacillota > Clostridia > Monoglobales > Monoglobaceae > SIG440. Next base: position 3,456 of record JAZRMZ010000065.1, on the reverse strand, counting down.
CATTGCCATCTTCATAACAGCTTCTGCAACGCCGCCATATGTGGGAGTGTATGCCGCAACTGCCGCACCACTACGTACAAGCTCTGTAACCTTCTTGAAGCAGTCAAGGAGACTTGCTGTAACAGGAAGACCGTTTTCGTCATATTCAGGCTTAATCCATACAACCTTGTTTCCTGCCGCCTTGAATTCAGGTGAAATGATGTTGTCAACATTCTCGTCAGTAACAGCAAAAGAAACAAGTGTGGGCGGAACATCAATATTTTCAAAAGTACCGCTCATTGAGTCCTTGCCACCGATTGCCGCAATTTCAAGCTCTCTTTGTGCATCAAATGCACCAAGGAGAGCCGCCATAGGCTTGCCCCAACGCTTGGGATCCTTTTTGGGCTTTTCAAAGTATTCCTGGAATGTGAGATAAACATCCTTGAATTCGGCACCTGTTGCAACCAGCTTTGCAACCGATTCAACAACAGCAAGATATGCACTGTGATAAGGGCTCTTTTCAGCAATAAATGGATTGTAGCCCCATGCCATAACAGAAGCCGTCTTTGTGTGCTTCTTTTCAACAGAAACCTTGTTTACCATTGCCTGAATGGGAGTGAGCTGATGCTTGCCGCCAAAGGGCATAAGAACCGTACCTGCACCGATTGTGGAGTCAAAACGTTCTGAAAGACCTCTCTTTGAACATACATTCAGGTCATCAGCAAGAGCCATCATTCCTGCCTTGAAGTCCTTAACTTCGGTTTTTTTGTAACATTCGGGTTTGCTCGGTGCTATATCAATATGCTTTTCAGCACCATTTGAATTCAGGAACTCACGTGAAATGTTCACGATTTCCTTACCGTTCCAATGCATAACCAGTCTGGGCTCAGCCTTAACCTCAGCAACAACAGTTGCCTCTAAGTTTTCGCTCTTTGCAAGCTCCTTGAATCTCTCAACATCTTCTTTTGCAACAACAACAGCCATTCTCTCCTGGGATTCGCTGATTGCAAGCTCTGTACCGTCAAGACCCTCATACTTTTTGGGAACAGCGTTCAGGTTGATTTCCAATCCGTCAGCCAATTCGCCGATTGCAACAGACACACCGCCTGCACCAAAGTCGTTACAACGCTTGATGAGGAGTGATGCTTCCTTGTTGCGGAAGAGTCTCTGGAGCTTTCTTTCTTCGGGAGCGTTACCTTTCTGAACTTCAGCACCGCAGCTTTCCAACGATTCAACAGTATGTGATTTTGAAGAACCTGTTGCACCGCCGCAACCGTCACGGCCTGTTTTGCCGCCAAGAAGAATAACAATATCACCGTCAATGGGGCGTTCACGTCTTACATTCTCAGCAGGAGCCGCCGCAACAACCGCACCGATTTCCATACGCTTTGCCGCATAACCATCATGGTAAAGCTCATCAACCTGACCGGTGGCAAGACCAATCTGGTTGCCGTATGAGCTGTAACCTGCAGCCGCACCTGTAACAATCTTTCTTTGAGGAAGCTTACCCTCAATTGTTTCAGAAACGGGCTTCAACGGGTCAGCCGCGCCTGTAACACGCATTGCCGCATAAACATAAGAACGTCCCGACAGCGGGTCACGGATAGCACCACCAATACAGGTTGCCGCACCGCCAAAGGGTTCGATTTCGGTTGGATGGTTGTGTGTTTCGTTTTTGAAGAGAAGCAACCATTTTTCGGTCACGCCGTCAACATCAACGTCAATTTTAACCGTACAAGCATTAATTTCTTCACTTTCGTCAAGACCGTCCAGCTTGCCGTTTGCTTTGAGATATTTTGCGGCAATTGTACCAATGTCCATAAGGTTAACGGGCTTTGTTCTGCCTATCTCTTTTCGGGTTTCAATATATCTGTCATAAGCCGCCTGCAAAAGCTCGTCCTCAAACTTAACATTGTCGATGGTTGTGAGGAAGGTGGTATGACGGCAATGGTCAGACCAGTATGTGTCAATCATTCTGATTTCTGTGATTGTGGGGTTGCGTTTTTCGCTGATGAAATATTCCTGACAGAACTTGATGTCATCAATGTCCATTGCAAGGCCCATATCGTCAATCATCTTCTGAAGTCCAGCTTCGTCCAAATCAATGAAGCCGTCCAGAGTTGCAACAGTTTCGGGAATTTCATAAACTGCCGCAAGGGTTTCGGGCATTTCAAGAGTTGCTTCCCTTGATTCAACAGGGTTGATAACATACTTCTTGATTTCAGCAATGTCTGCATCTGTCAATTTTCCTGAGAGCATATAAACCTTTGCCGCCTTAACGGTGGGACGGTCGCCCTTGGAAATAAGCTGAATACACTCCTCAGCAGAATTTGCACGGAGGTCAAACTGACCGGGAAGAAATTCAACAGCAAAAATATAATCGCATTTATCTGTGATTTCATCTGTCACAATATCAAGCTGAGGCTCCGAGAATACAGTCTTTTTGCAGTATTCAAAAAGCTCCTTATCAATATTTTCAACGTCATAGCGGTTGATTATTCTCAAGTCTTCAAGACCTTTAATCTGAAGAAGGTTAACCAACTCGCCCCTGAGGGAATTTGCTTCTGCGGCAAGTTCCTTTTTCTTTTCAACAAAAACTCTGTATACCATAGTTTGTTCCTTTCTTATAATATTGGATTTTAATTATCCGTTATATCACATCAACATTCAATTGTCATTCTGAACGAAGTGACGAATCTTTGTTATGGTTCAAATTTCACTTCAAAGCCGCAAGTGCTTTTTGTCCGATGTCCTTGCGGTAGAAAGCATTGTCGAACTTAACATCTTCCACAGTCTTGTATGCCGCACCGATTGCACAGTTAAGGCAAGCACCAACTTCCGTAACGCCAAGAACTCTGCCGCCGCCTGTCACAAGCTTGCCGTTCTTGATTTTTGCGCCTGCAACAAAAATTCCGTCAGAATTTTCAGGAAGTGTGATTTCAAAGCCAGTTTCATATTTTCCGGGATAGCCGTCTGATGCAACAACCACACAGCAAGCAGCTTTTTCTGAGAACTTAACCTCAGCATCCTTGAGTGTGCCGTTTTCAACGTGCTGCATAATTTCAAAAAGGTCACTTTCAAGAAGCGGCAAAACAACCTGAGTTTCGGGGTCACCAAAACGGCAGTTATATTCAATAACCTTGGGGCCCTTTGGTGTGAGCATAAGCCCGAAGTAAAGACAACCCTTGAAGGTTCTGCCTTCCTTGTTCATTGCTTCCATTGTGGGAACAAAGATTTTTTCCATACAAATATCTGCAATTTCCTTTGTGTAATAAGGATTGGGAGCGATTGTACCCATACCGCCGGTGTTGAGCCCCTTAAGTCGGATCGTAGCCCTGTCGTTCTGTGAGCCAAGGAGTTGTAAGAGACCCTTGTCTTCCTAAGACCGTGGCCTCCGACTTATTGTGGGAACAAAGATTTTTTCCATACAAATATCTGCAATTTCCTTTGTGTAATAAGGATTGGGAGCGATTGTAC
>JAZRMZ010000064.1:0-45494 GCA_045647905.1 Clostridia bacterium | reverse complement strand
CATTACAGCCGCATTACATTTTTCTAAAACTTATTTTTCGTCAAAAACCGCCCTTTTTGTAACATTATGTCCACGGTAAAATATACTGATACAAGGAGTGTGATCATTATGAAAATTTTTATTGACCCCGGTCACGGTGGGCCCGACCCCGGTGCCGTGGGAAACGGAGTGACCGAAGAATTTGTTAATCTCAATGTTGCCCTTGAGCTTGAAAGGCTGTTGCGTGAAGCAGGTTACGAAACAATGATTTACCGAACCACAAGCGACGAAAATGTTCTGGAAAACAAAAACGCAGACTTGCGTAATCGGGCACAGATGGCAAACAACTGGGGAGCTGACTACTTCATCAGCATCCACACAAACAGCTCTGTTCGCCCCGATGCACAGGGAGTTGAAGCCTATGTCTACCGTCTCGGCGGAACTTCCGAGCGTCTTGCACAATCAATCGTTAACTCAATTTCAAACAATCTGGGTTCAAGAAACCGAGGGGTTATGCAGGCAAACTTTGCAGTCCTGCGTCGGACAAATATGCCCGCCGTTCTTGTTGAGCTTGGCTACCTTACAAACAGCACCGAAGCCCTGAACCTCAACAGTCCTGCGTGGCAAAGAGCCGTTGCCGCAGCTATTTTCAACGGCATTGTAAACGCCGTGGGACTCCCCCGACCCGGCTGATAAAAAAAGTACCTTCTCTGCTCCGTCGCGGGCGACGGGGCAGAAAAGGATACAGCTTTTTTCATACAGCATAAATTCAAACTTATTTCTTCGGCTGATAAAGCCCCACCGTTTCCTTGTTTCTGTATTCGTGCTTTTCGTAATAGCTAGATTCAAGTATAGGATTATATCGTCCATATCGCAAACAACGACAGAGGATGTGTCTTGGTCTAATATACTTTGTGTTATTCCCGAAGTGCTTTTCTGTATTGTGACGGAGGCATATTCATATTTTTTTTAAAGAAGCTGTTGAAAGTACGTACGCTTTGAAAACCGCTTTCGAAAGCAATTTCTGTGATACCGGCATTTGTATTATCCAAAAGCTCAATTGCGGTTTCAAGTCGGTAAATATTAACAAAGTCGGTGAATGTCATATTGAACACATTGCGAAAATAACGGGACATATAATTATAATCATACCCCAACCGTTTTGACAGACTTTTCAGTGAAATATTCTTTTTATGATTTTCAAATATATAATCAGCAATAATAGCCATATTTTCAAGCTCCCTGCAGTTTCTTTCAATCAGGTTAACATTCTTTATGTATTGCTCACATATGGCATACAAACAGGATTTCAGAGTGAAGAAGGTTGGAGCTTTGTTGTCTATAAGATGCCGTTTTATATAGTTTTCATCTTCGATTGCGCATCTGAAGCAAAAACCGTCTCCTATTTTACCTGATATATACTTTGAAAAAGAACGCACAAAATCCTCCGAAAATACCAACACCCAATAAAGAGTATCTCTTTCGGGAACATAACGGTGTATCTCGTACGGAAGGCACAACCCAAAATCGCCTGAGGTAAGGCAGTAAGGAACATTGTTTACGGTGCAATTAACCGCACCTTTTAAAACATAAATCAATTCGAGATTTTTGTGAAAATGAAAATCCCAGCTTTTGTCGGTGTAAAAAGCAACATTATAGTTGTAATTTGATAACGAATTGGACGGCTGATGAAATATCACAACCTCACCTCTCTGAAAGATAAATTTTTGCTATAATTATACAACATTCAACAAGACGATGTCAATATTATTCTATATAATTAAATTAAATAATACAGGGGGGCAAGACTATGCAACAAAAATATCCCAAAACAGGAAGCGTTTCAATCAATGATAAATTCTGGTCAGAATATTTAAACAATATCCGCCGCATTACTCTGCCGTATACCTTCAATAAACTGGAGGAAAGCAGTCATGTTGAGAATTTTATAAATGTGGCAGAGAGAAAAAAAGCCTTACATATAGGCAATTCCTTTTCTGACGGACTTCTTTTTGAAACATTGAGAGGCGCGTGTGATTTTTTGGCAACCGAGAGGGATACCGTCCTTGAGGCATATATTGACAAAATAATATCTATTGCTGAAAAAGCACAGGCATCAGACGGATTTCTTTGTACCAAGACTATGACCGATTACCCGGAAAAACGTTGGGGGGTTAACGACGGAGATATTGTGATACAGCACGATCTTTATGACCATGGATGCCTTATAGATGCGGCCATAAGTCATTATAACGCCACCGGAAAGACAACACTTTTGTCCGTTGCGGTAAAATCAGCAAATCTTATTGTAAACACAATAGGCAAAGCACCAAAGCTTAATATCATTCCAGGACATTCTTTGCCCGAGGAAGTTTTTGTCAAGCTTTACCGCCTTTTCCGTGATGACACGTCACTTTCCGAATTTGCAAAAGAAAATAAAGTGAACGCAAATGACTATCTGGATATTGCAGAATTCTGGTATGAGGCAAGAGGCGAACATTCCGGAAGATGCTTGTGCAAAAAATTTCAGCCGGAATACAATCAGGATCATATAACCTTTGCAAAGCAAACCGAGGCAGTCGGTCACTCTGTTCGTGCAATGCTTTGCTATTTGGGAGCGACAGCTGTTGCAAGGGAGAAAGGCAGAGAGGATTATCTTGATGTACTGAATATTTTGTGGAATAATGTTGTTAATAAAAAACTGCATATCAGCGGCGGAATCGGTGCACGGCACGACATAGAAGGCTTTGATGTCGATTATAATTTGCCAAATAAAGCCTATCTCGAAACCTGTGCTGCTATCGGTTTTGCTTTTTGGAATACCGAGATGAATCTGGTTTCCTTTGATTCAAAATATTTTGATTACTTTGAAAGGTCTCTTTATAATAATATTCTTTCAGCAGTAGGAGACGATTTTAAACATTTCTTTTATCAGAACCCTCTTGAAAGCGACGGTTCACTGCGCCGCTGGGAGTGGCACACCACTCCTTGCTGTCCGCCTATGCTGATGAAGATTTTTTCTGCTTTGAACAGCTTTATTTATTCCTATGACGAAAGCAGTGTCAATATAAATATGTTTATTGGCAGCAGCTACAAAAATGAATTGTTTTCCATCAAACAGACCGGGAATACAATCACCGTAAACTCAAACGGCAGGAATCTTGTTATAAGAATCCGTATACCCGAATATGCCGAAAATTTCGGTATGTCAACAGAGTTCAAACAGGAAAACGGTTATGCGATTATTGAAGGCGTCTGGGACGAGAGCAATCCCATAACTCTTTATTATGATATGCCCATACGCAGAATATTCTGCAATCCCAAAGTTCAGGAAAACAACGGAAGAATTGCGGTTATGCACGGGCCTTTTGTTATGTGTGCAGAGGGAATTGACAACGGAGGTAATACAGATATAGAAATATCTGAGAATCCTCAATTTATACAGAGCGGTGACAATGTCATCGGTAAATCCGCACAAGGCACGGACTTTTGCCTGATTCCTTATTATAAATGGTGTAACCGCGGAAACAGGCAGGAAGATGCAAAAATGACAGTATGGTTAAAACAGCAAAACATGCTTGATTCAACCTTGTTAGCCGAAAAGACCGGTGAAAAATTATATGAAATTTATGAATAAAAAATTTTTTGCCATTTTCTTTTTTGTTGTACCGGAAAAGTCGGGAGTTTAAACAGGACATCATTCTTCCATTATATAACAGTATCACTAAAATTCAGGAGGTTTTTTTATGCTAAAGGATTATGTTGTAAACAAAAATCATCACAAATTTCGCCGGGAGTTTTCTCTCAGCTTTGACCCCGAATCATCGCCCGAGGAACGTATGTGCTATCGTTTTGAACAGCTTTGCAAGGCAGAAACACCTGTTATTCTTCCCGGTGAACAAATCTGTTTTTTGCGTACAGTAAAAAACATCCCCGACATATTTACCCAAGACGAATGGAACAGAATCAAAGAAAAACACTTCATTCATGAGCTTGGATATATGTCCAATCTGTCCCCCGATTATGAGGGTGTTATTCGTGACGGACTTCTGAAGCGTATGGAATCAGCGGATGAATATGGAAAGCGTCAAATAAACAGTATTATCGAATTAGCCCAACGTTACCGTCTGGAAGCAGAAAAACAAGGACGGAAAGATATAGCTGAAACACTTAAACAGATTCCCAAATATGGTGCTACCAATTTCCGCGAAGCTCTTCAGTTCTTCCGCATTATTCACTATTCACTGTGGCTTGAAGGGAACTATCACAACACCGTAGGTCGGTTTGATAAATATATGTACCCTTACCTGAAAGCAGATATGGAGAAGGGTCTTTATACCGAGGAAACTGCTTTGGAGCTGTTGGAGGATTTCTTTCTCTCCTTTAACAAGGACAGTGATTTGTATGTAGGGGTACAGCAAGGCGATAACGGTCAGAGCATGGTTCTGGGCGGAGTTGACAAGGATGGAAACGAGGTCTTTAACCTTCTTTCAAAGCTTTGCCTCAAGGCAAGCAACAACCTGAAAATGATTGACCCGAAAATTAATCTGCGTGTAAGCAAGAATACTCCCCTTGAGGTATTTGAGCTTGGCAGCGAGCTGACAAAAGCAGGTCTGGGATTTCCACAGTATTCCAATGATGATATAGTAATTGACGGACTAACCTCCCTTGGCTATGCATTGGAAGATGCAAGGGACTATGTTGTTGCAGCCTGCTGGGAGTTTATTATTCCCGGTGTCGGTGCCGATGTTGCAAATATTGCAGCACTTTCATTACCAAGGGTTATTGATACCTGTCTGCACCGAGATTTGAAAGGGGCCGATTCCTTTGAAGCTTTTCTTGATTCTGTAAAATCAGAAATCAGCACATCCTGTGATGAAATATGCAATAGTATTCACGATTTATGGTTTGTACCGTCACCCTTTATGAATGTATGTATGAAAGACATAAAATACAAAAACTTCGGTGTGCACGGCACAGGCATTGCAACGGCAACAGATTCTCTTTATGCAATAAAGAAATACATATTTGACGAAAACCGCATTACAAAAGACCAAATGATAGCCGCAGTTGACAGCGATTTCAATGAACACAGCGAACTTTTGCATCTTTTAAGATATGAAACCCCGAAAATGGGCAATGATTTTGACGAAGTTGACGAGCTCTCAGTTATATTGCTTGACAGCTTTGCAGACAGTCTCAAGGATAAGAAAAACTGTGAGGGCGGTATTTTCCGTGCAGGAACGGGAAGCGCTATGTTCTATCTCTGGCACGCAAACGAAATCCAGGCGTCCCCCGACGGCAGAAGAAAAGGCGAACCCTTTGGCACCAACTTTTCGCCAAGCCTGTTCTCCAAAATCAACGGACCGCTTTCGGTAATAAAATCCTTTACCAAACAGCATTTTAACAAAACCATCAACGGCGGGCCACTCACCATGGAATTTCATCACAGTATGTTCACAGACGATGATTGCATAAAAAAGGTTGCTATGCTGGTGAAGTCCTTTATTGATATGGGCGGACATCAATTGCAGCTTAATGCTGTAAACATCGACAAGCTCAAAGACGCTCAAATCCATCCCGAAAATCACCGTCAGCTTGTTGTCCGCATCTGGGGCTGGAGTGCATACTTTGTTGAGCTTGACAAGGATTATCAGGACCACGTTATGAGACGACAGGAATACACAATATGACCGGCATTATTTTTGATATAAAGGAATTCTCGCTACATGACGGTCCCGGCCCCCGAACAACTGTTTTTCTTAAAGGTTGCCCTTTGCGTTGCAAATGGTGCCATAACCCTGAAGGTCTGGAAAGTAAACCTCAGCTTATGATAAGGCATAATCTCTGTACAAACTGCGGACTCTGCAAAATTCCTTGTCAGCATAGTGACTGCGAGAAATTTTCACGGTGTCTTCACTCCTGCCCCAACGGACTTATCTCAGTGAGCGGTAGGGAATTTACTTCTGATGAACTTGTTGATGTTCTGCTTAAAAACATTGATTTTTACAAAATGAACGGCGGTGGAATTACATTTTCCGGTGGCGAACCTCTTATGCAAAGTGATTTTCTGCTTGAGGTTCTTTCCCGTCTGCCATGTCATACCGCCATTCAGACCAGCGGTTACGCCTCAAAGGAGGTATTTTGCAAGGTGGTTGACGCAGTTGACTTTGTTATGATGGACATAAAGCTTGCCGACCGAGAACTGCATAAAAAGTATACAGGGGTTTATAACGACCTGATTTTAGAAAATTTCGAATACCTGAGAAATTGCGGCAAGGACTATGTAATCCGCACACCTCTTATCCCCGGCATATGCGACACACCTGAAAACCTTAAACAAATTAAAGAGATTATCGGTAACTCCCCTTGGGAGCAGCTTCCTGAAAATAAATTCTGGGAAGCTAAATATTCTATGTTGACAACCAACATGAAGTGAACCCCATTTGTCAAACACTCTTTTGTCTGACAAATGGGGTTTGCTTTGCCCATACAAATATTATGTCGCAATTTCACGAAAGATTTTTTGCCAAAACCCTTGACAATTTCCCATATAAATGGTATAGTAAAAAAGCAGTTAGCACTCTCCCTTGTCGAGTGCTAACAAAACAAGAAGCAAAAGAATTCAATAGTCGGAGGTGAACGAAATGGCACTGGATGACAGAAAACGAATGATTCTTCAGGCAATTGTGGAAGATTACATTAACACAGCCGAACCCGTTGGTTCACGAAGTATTTCAAAGAAAACCGAACTGAATCTGAGTGCGGCAACAATCCGCAACGAAATGGGCGACCTTGAAGAAATGGGTCTTTTGATTCAGCCCCACACCTCAGCAGGACGAGTTCCCTCCACAGGCGGTTACAGACTTTATGTTGACTCGCTGATGGAAAAATACGAAATGACCGCCGCCGAAATTGAAAAGATGCGGCAGGCAACGTCCATGAAAAAGCAGGAGCTTGAAAAAATTGTCCGTGATGTTGCGGCGGCTTTTTCGGGAATCACAGGGCTTCCTGTTTTGGGAATGCTCCCCTCCTCAGAGGCAAGTGTAGTAAAGAACATAAAAGTCGTTAAAGTTGACGATTACACCGCAATGCTCATTGTTTCCGACAAATCGGGAATAATAAAGAACCGTTTGCTCAAACTAAACCGTGACATTTCAGAGGAATTTGCTCAGGAACTCAGCAAAATTCTGAACAAAAACCTTTCAGGACTTACGGTTTCCGAAATCAACATTGCAAACATGATGGAAATCCGCTCCGCAATCGGGAGCAACTTTGAAATTCTCACTTCGGTCATCGAACTGGTTCACGAAGCCGTTTCCGAAATCGACAGCAAACAAATTTTCATTGACGGACTTTCAAACATTCTCAGATTTCCCGAATACAGCAATGTAGATAAGGTAAAAGAGCTTTTTGACATACTGGAAGAAAAAGAAAACCTGTCGAAAATAATCACCGAAGCAAATCCAACCACAGGAACAAAAGTTCTCATAGGTAGTGAGATTCCCATTCCTCAGTTGCACAACAACAGCATCGTAATCGCCCCATACAAGGCTTCCGAAAAGCTAATCGGGCTTCTGGGGGTTCTGGGGCCTGCACGAATGGATTATTCAAAGATTATTTCCGCACTTGAATATTTTACAAATCAGCTTAGTATGGTGTTGACAAAAGACTTTGGCACCAGACAGATACTTCTCGGAAAAGGAGATGAATAGAAATGGAAAATAGCGAAACAAAAGAAACACTTCAGGACGAGGTTTCCACAGCAGAAGAATCCGAAGCAACCGACGCTCCCGTTGAGGATGCAGCTCCCGAAAAATCAGCCGAGGAGCTTCTACGTGAAGAAGTTGAGGCTTGCAAAGACAAGCACCTCCGCCTCCTTGCAGAATTTGATAACTTCAAAAAACGTACTGCAAAAGAGCGTGAAGACCTTTATGCAATGTCGGTATGCGACACCATTGAAAAGCTTCTTCCCGTAAAGGATAATCTTGAAAGAGCCGTTATGGCGGCAGACGAAGCAGAAGGCACTCTTGCAGAGGGCGTAAAAATGATTGTGAAACAGCTTGATGAAGTATTCACCGCATTGGGCGTTGAACCAATCAAATCAGTGGGCGAGGTTTTTGACCCGGAACTCCACAACGCAGTTATGCACGAAGAAAACCCCGATTTTGGCGAAAACACCATAATCGAAGAGCTTATGCGTGGCTACACCTGCAAAGGCAAGGTTGTCCGCTATGCAATGGTAAAGGTTGCAAATTAGCTTGCACACATGTATATAAACAGATTATTATTAAAGAAAGGTTATGATTTATTATGGCAAAAATTATAGGTATTGACTTGGGTACAACAAACTCATGCGTTGCAGTTATGGAAGGTGGCGAGCCCACCGTTATCACCAACCCCGAAGGAGCAAGAACAACTCCCTCGGTTGTTGCATTCACAAAGAATAACGAAAGACTCATCGGTCAGGTTGCAAAAAGACAGGCAATCACAAACCCCAACACAATCAGCTCAATCAAGCGTGAAATGGGTACCGATTACAAAGTTACAATTGAAGGCAAGGCATACACTCCTCAGGAAATTTCAGCAATGATTCTTCAGAAGCTGAAAGCCGATGCAGAAAGCTATCTTGGGGAAACTGTTCATCAGGCAGTTATCACCGTTCCTGCATACTTCAGCGATGCACAGCGTCAGGCAACAAAGGATGCCGGCAAAATTGCAGGTCTTGAAGTTCTGAGAATCATCAACGAGCCCACAGCAGCAGCTCTTGCTTACGGTCTTGACAAGGACAACGACCAGAGAATTATGGTTTATGACCTTGGTGGCGGTACATTTGACGTATCAATTCTCGAAATCGGCGACGGCGTGTTTGAGGTTCTTGCAACAAGCGGTAACAACAAGCTGGGCGGCGACGACTTTGACCAGAAGATAATCGACTTCCTCGTTGATGAATTCAAAAAGGAAAACGGCATTGACCTCAGCACAGACAAAATGGCACTCCAGAGACTCAAGGAAGCTGCAGAAAAGACAAAAATTGAGCTTTCAGGCGTAATGTCATCAAACATCAATCTTCCCTTTATTACAGCAGATGCAACAGGTCCCAAGCATCTTGACATTACACTCACAAGACAGAAGTTCAACGAACTGACAGCAGACCTTGTTGAAAAGACAATGATTCCCACAAAGAACGCACTCTCCGATGCAGGAATTAATCCCTCTGAAATCGACAAAGTTCTTCTTGTTGGTGGTTCTTCAAGAATCCCCGCTGTTCAGGAAGCTGTTCAGAGACTCATCGGCAAAGAACCCCACAAGGGCATCAACCCCGACGAATGTGTGGCTCTTGGTGCTTGTATTCAGGCAGGTGTTCTCTCAGGCGATGTTGAAGACCTCGTTCTCCTTGACGTAACACCCCTTTCACTGGGTATTGAAACTATGGGTGGCGTGTTCACAAAGATTATTGAAAGAAACTCCACAATCCCCGCAAAGAAGAGTCAGGTATTTTCAACAGCGGCAGACAGTCAGACAAGTGTTGAAGTACACGTTCTTCAGGGTGAACGTGAAATGGCAGCATACAACAAAACGCTGGGACGTTTCAGCCTTACAAACATTCCTCCCGCACCCCGTGGCGTTCCTCAGATTGAAGTATCCTTTGACATTGACGCAAACGGTATTGTTCACGTAACAGCAAAGGATTTGGGAACAGGCAACAGTCAGGACATCACCATCACAGCAAGCTCCAACCTTTCGGACGAAGATATTGAAAAGGCTGTTAAGGAAGCAGAACAGTTTGCGGCAGAGGACAAGAAAAAGAAAGAAGCTGTTGACACAAGAAACACAGCCGACAATCTTATTTATCAGACCGAAAAGACATTGGCAGACCTTGGCGACAAGCTCTCCGATGACGAAAAGGCAGGAATTCAGACAGAAGTTGACAAACTGAAAGATATGCTCAAAACAGACGAAATCGACGTTGAAGCAGTAAAAGCTCAGACCGAAGCTGTTTCAAAGAAATTCTACGACGTTTCATCAAAGCTCTATGCCGATGCCGCACAGGCACAGCAGGCAGCACAGGGCGGTGCTCAGCCCGAACAGGGCCCCGCAGACGACAACGTTGTTGATGCAGACTACAAAGTTGTGGACGAAGATAAATAAATTCATCAAAGCAAGCCTCCCTTTACATACAAGGGAGGTAGCTTTACTTAACGTTGATTATCAACACAAATTAATACAGACAGTTGGTGACAAATTTGGCAGAAAAAAGAGATTATTATGAAGTGCTTGGCGTTGACAAAAGCGCCTCGCCCGATGAAATAAAAAAAGCTTACCGAAAGCTGGCAAAGAAGTACCACCCCGACCTTAACCCCGGTGACAAAGCAAAGGAAGCTGAGGAAAAGTTCAAGGAAGCCTCCGAAGCTTACGAAATTCTCAGCGACGAGGAAAAGAAGCAAAGATACGACCAGTTCGGTCATGCAGGGGTTGACCCCAATGCAGGTGCCGGCGGTTACGGAGACTTTGGCGGTGGATTTGGTGGTTTTGAAGATATTTTCAGCAGCTTTTTTGGCGGCGGATTTGGAGGTGGCGGTCAGTCACGCCGTAATCCAAATGCTCCACAGCGTGGCAGAGACCTGAGATACAGCATTGACCTGACCTTTGAGCAGGCGTGCTTTGGATGCGAAATTGAGCTCAACGTAAACCGCATGGAAACCTGTGACACCTGTGGCGGCAACGGTGCCGAACCCGGCACATCTGCGGCAACCTGTAGTGTGTGTCACGGAACAGGTCAGGTTACAACCGTTCAGAGAACCATGTTTGGAAACATCCAGAGTTCAAGACCCTGTTCAACCTGTGGTGGGACAGGAAAGGTTATTTCTTCTCCCTGTAAGAGCTGCCATGGCGACGGTATTGTACGCAAGAGCCGCAAGGTCAAAGTGAAAGTACCCGCAGGAATTGACAACGAGCAGATTATTCCGCTCAGAGGTCAGGCCGACGCAGGCAAAAACGGTGGACCTGCAGGTGACCTGCTGATTATCACAAGAGTGAAAGACCACAAACTCTTCGAAAGACAGGGCTATGACATACTTTGCGACTTTCCCATTACCTTTGTGGAAGCCGCATTGGGCGCAGAAATTGAAGTGCCCACCATTGACGGCAAGGTTAAGTATGACATTCCCGAAGGCACTCAGTCGGGAACCGTATTCCGTCTCAAGGGCAAGGGTGTTCCGCGTCTTAATGGTGGCGGAAGCCGTGGCGACCAGTACGTAAAAATTAAGGTTGAAATTCCCAAAAATCTCAACGATAAACAAAAAGACATTCTCCGTCAGTTTGCCGACACCGTTGAGCCTGCAAAATACAAAGAACGCAAGAGCTTCTTTGACAAAATGAAGGAATTTCTGAAATAGAAAAGAGAAAATTATGGATTGGATACAAATCAAAATAGTAACGACAAATCAGGGAATCGACCCCCTTTGCGGTCTTCTTTATGATTTGGGAATAACAGGGATTGAAATCACCGACAAGGACGATTTTATTGAATTTCTTGAAAACAACCGCAAATACTGGGATTATGTGGACGAGGAGCTTGAACGTCTTAAAGAAGCCGACAGTTGTATAACCGTATATTTCTCCAACGACGAGGAAGGAAAAGCACTTCTTGAAGCGGTTCGCAATGCAGTTGATGAGCTTCGCAGCAGTGATACCTCAAAGGAATTGGGAAGCCTTGAAATTCTTTCTGAAAACATGAAAGACGAGGACTGGTCAGAAAACTGGAAGCAGTTTTTCAAGCCTCTTGAAATAGGGAAAAAGGTTCTCGTTGTTCCCGAATGGGAAACCGAAATCCCCGACAGCAACCGGGTAAAGTTTCTTATAAATCCGGGACTGAGCTTTGGAACAGGCTCCCACGAAAGCACAAAAATGTGCATTGAAGAAATTGAAAAGTATGTAAAAGACGGCGACAAGGTTCTTGACCTTGGATGCGGTTCAGGAATCCTTTCGGTAATCGCACTTCTGCTCGGTGCAGGAGATGCAACCGCCGTTGACATTGACCCCATGGCGGTTGAGGTTGCATATTCAAACCTGAAGCTCAACGGTCTCCCCGAAAGCATTTATCACGGATTTGCAGGCGACATAACCACCGATAGAGAGCTTTGCGAAACTCTTTCCGCTCAAAAATCGGATATTGTTCTCGCAAACATAGTGGCTGATGTCATCATTGCCCTGTCAACCTTTGTGAAAGACTTTATGAAGCCCGACGGCGTTTTCATCTGTTCGGGAATCATCATAGAACGCAAAGACGAAGTTGTTTCCGCATTGGAATCCGCAGGCCTCAAAATAAAAGAAGTCCGCACCATGGGCGAATGGGCAGCAGTAGTTTGCACACTTTAAGCAAAAAAGTAAGGAGCCAAAACAACTCCTTACTTTTTTTATTTTTCACTTAACGATTACCCTGAGCGTAGCCGAAGGGTCAAAAGCACGTCACCCTGAGCGCAGCCGAAGGGTCTCAAGTACGTCACCCTGAGCGCAGCCGAAGGGTCTTGTCTAAAGATACGGAATAATCTCCTTCGCAATAAGCGCCTTATCCTCCGCTGTGGGTTCACCAAACGGATGTCTGCAAACACCAAAATCAAATCCAAGCTGATTGAGAACCTCCTTTTCTGCCTGCATAACACCAATTTTGCAAAGAATTGTGATTATGCGATTCGCTTCCTTTTGAACAGCCTGGGCTTCCTCAATTTTGCCTTCATTGAACAGATTATAAATCTTCACAAACTTATCCGCCATAAAGTTGTATGTACTTCCGATACCTCCGTCAGCACCCATAACCAGTCCCGAAAGAAGCATTTCGTCAAAACCGTTGTAAACAACCTTGTCAGCAAAATTTGTTTTGCACTGTTCAAGAGTAAAGAAATCATTTGAAGTATATTTTATGCCCAAAAACCTTTCATCTGTCAAAAACTTACTCATTTCCGATGCGCCCATATTAACTCCCGAAAAGGCAGGAAAATGATAAACCAGCATGGGAAGTTCTGCGCTATCTGCAAGACGGAAATAATAATTCTTGATTTCATCAAATGTGAATTTATAATAGAACGGTGCAACCGACGAAATCACATCATAGCCAATCTTTTTTGCGTGCTTTGCAAGCTCGGTTGCCTCAAGCTCATTGATTGAACCAATATGCGCAATGAGAGTTGCCTCTCCTGCCGCCGACTTCACCACATCCATAATCTGTTTTCTTTCATCAGTGGAAAGCAAAAACGCTTCAGCCGTGCTTCCGCCCACATAAAAGCCCTTTACTCCCTTGTCAAGACAGAATTTCACAAGTTTTTCAAGCTCTTTTTCATTAACCTTGTTTTCCTTATCAAAGGGCGTAAGTAACGCCGTGAATATACCTTTAAATTTATCCATAATTCAATCCTCCATATTGTTATCCACATTATAATACAATTCATTTCTTATGTATATATACAAATTATCGAAAAATTGCATTTTTTTCATATGATAACGAATCTGTCAAGTTAATAATTCGCCTTTACGATATTATTAACAACATCAAGACATTTAAAGATGAAAACGGAGCAATTGAAGGAAAAATAAATCCCGAATTAAATTAAAGCTAACTCGCAAATAATTTAATTGTCATTCTGAGCCAAAGGCAAAGAATCTTCCCCAATTCCCCCAGACACACAAAAAAGCCCACTCAAAACGAGCGGGCTTTTTTTCGCTGCTATCGCAGCAGTAGATTACTTAAGTTCAACAGTTGCGCCAACTTCTTCGAGCTGAGCCTTGATCTTTTCAGCATCGTCCTTAGAAACAGCTTCCTTAAGTGTTGTGGGAGCACCATCAACAGCAGCCTTTGCTTCACCAAGACCGAGACCTGTGATTTCACGAACAACCTTGATAACCTTAATCTTTTCAGCACCTGCAGCAGCAAGAACTACGTCAAATTCTGTCTTTTCAGCAGCAGCATCAGCAGCACCTGCAGCAGCACCTGCAACCATAACGGGAGCAGCAGCGCTTACGCCGAACTCTTCTTCAAGAGCCTTTACGAGATCGTTAATTTCTACGAGTGTAAGAGTTTTGATATCTTCAATCATTTTTGCTATATCAGCCATTTTTATAATCCTCCGTTTAAATTATATTTTGGGCCATTAAGCCGCCCGACGCTTTAAATTTTCTAAAACAATTATGCTTCTTCTTCCATCTTCTTTGCAATGGCATCCAAAGCTCTGACAAGGTTTCCGATAGGAGCCTGCAAGCTTCCCATCATCTTGGAAATAAGAACTTCCTTGCTGGGGATGTTTGCATAAACCTTAACCTCATCAACACTGATAACTTTGCCTTCAACGAAACCACCCTTAATTTCGAGCTGTTCGTTTGCTTTTGCAAAATCAACAAGAACCTTTGCAGGAGCAACAACATCTGTGCTGCTTGTTGCAAGAGCAGTGGGACCGTGGAGAACGGGTTCAAGTTCTTCAAGACCAACCTGCTGTGCAGCAAAGTTTGTGAGAGTGTTCTTCACGATGGTGTATTCAACACCTGCTTCTCTGAGCTTCGCACGAAGCTCTGTATCCTGAGCAACGGTGAGACCGCGGTAGTCAGCGATAACACCTGCCTGAGCTGCCTGAAGTCTTTCAACAAGATTGGCAACAATGGCTTTTTTGCTTTCTAAAACTTTTTCACTTGGCATATCGAATTTCCTCCTTTCGAAAAATAAACTTCTAAAAACAAACAAATAACCCTCGCAGACACGCAGCGAGGGTCAATACTTAAACAACAAACCAAATTTGCAATTCAGTAAATGTCCTCGGCAGGATTTACGGCAAAGCCACCTGCTGTCTGCGGAATCCATTTCATCAACTATGATATTTTATCACAAAAAATACCATATGTCAATAGGAAAAACAAAAATTAAGCATCAATTTTTGTTGAGTTAATCTTAATACCGGGGCCCATTGTAGATGCAACAGTAACAGATCTGAGATACTGACCTTTTGCAGCAGCGGGTTTAGCCTTAACAATCGCACCCATAAGAGCATTAAAGTTTTCAGCAAGCTTTTCTTTTCCGAATGAAGCTTTGCCAAGGGGGCAGTGGATGATGTTTGTCTTGTCAAGACGGTATTCAATTTTACCGGACTTGATATCAGCAACTGCACGAGTAACGTCAGGAGTAACAGTACCTGCCTTGGGGCTGGGCATAAGACCCTTGGGACCCAAAACCTTACCGATTCTACCAACAACGCCCATCATGTCGGGAGTTGCAACAACAACATCAAAATCAAACCAGTTTTCAGACTGGATTTTCTGAACAAGGTCTTCAGCGCCAACATAGTCAGCACCTGCAGCCTTAGCCTCGTCAGCTTTGCCTTCACGGGCAAAAACGAGAACCTTAACATCCTTACCTGTTCCGTTGGGGAGAACAACAGCACCTCTAACCTGCTGGTCAGCGTGTCTTGAGTCAACACCCAATTTTACGTGAATCTCAACAGTTTCGTCAAACTTAGCTTTTGCAGTTTTGCAAACCAGCTCAAGAGCATCAACTGTGTCATAGAGCTTGCCTTTTTCAATAAGCTTAACGCTGTCTTGATATTTCTTACCTTTCTTCATTTATTCATTTCCTCCTAATGTGGTTCAGCAGAATACGTCCTTGCATATTCCTCCCACTAATTTCAATTGACTAATGTATGATAATTAGTCTTCTACGGTAACGCCCATAGATCTTGCTGTACCTGCAATCATAGACATTGCGGCTTCAACAGATGCAGCGTTAAGGTCAGGCATTTTCTGTTCAGCAATTGCCTGAAGGTCAGCCTTTGAAAGCTGAGCAACCTTTGTCTTGTTCGGAACGCCACTACCGCTCTGAATTTTGCAAGCCTTTTTAATAAGAACTGCAGCAGGCGGAGTTTTTGTAATGAACGAGAAAGATCTGTCCTGATAAACAGTGATAACAACGGGGATAACCAGACCTGCATCCTTGCTTGTCTTTTCGTTGAACTGTTTACAGAAATCCATGATGTTTACACCGTGCTGACCGAGAGCGGGACCAACCGGGGGAGCCGGAGTAGCCTTACCTGCTTCGATCTGAAGTTTGATGTAACCTGTAATTTTTTGCGCCATTCTAATGACACCTCCCTTTCACAAACGTGGTAATATCGGAAGCGGAGCTTCTCTCCGCCCCTCCCACCTACCCGAAAAACGGATATATATAAACGGCAATTTGCCGTGTGGGAAACACTATAAAGTATAATAATAAATTTTAGGATAATTCCTCAACCTGATTGAACTCAAGCTCAACATCGGTATCTCTGCCGAACATTGAAATCTTGGCTTTGATTTTCTGCTTATCCATAACGATAGCGGTAATAACACCGACAAAGCCCTCAAGCGGTCCATACTTAACCCTGATATTGTCACCAACATCAAAACCAACCGTAACAGTCTTCTTTTCAAGACCGATAGCCGCAATCTCCTCATCGGTGAGCGGAACGGGTTTTGAGCCGGGGCCAACAAAACCGGTAACACCACGGCAGTTTCTGACAACATACCAGCTTTCATCGGTCATAATCATCTTGATAATAACATAACCGGGGAAAACCTTACGCATAACGGTTTTCTTTTTGTCGTCTTTGATTTCGACAACTTCTTCCATGGGAACGCTGATTTCCTGTATTACGTCTTGCATATTGCGATTTTCAATGGTCTTTTCAATATCGGCTTTTACTTTGTTTTCATAACCTGAGTAAGTGTGAGCAACATACCATTTTGCCTCATTAGACATAAACTACGGGACTTGCCCTTCCCTCCTGTTATCTATTGATTAAAGACTTCAGACCCCAACCGAACAACCAGTCAAGGATCCAGATTAATGCACCAACAAGCAATACGAAAATAAGTACAATCAGAGTGTTTTGTCTGATTTTCTTCAGTGAAGGCCAAACAACACGCTTGAACTCAGCCTTCATATCAACAAACCAGTTTTTTATTCTTGCGAATATCTTAGGTTTCTTTTCATTCATATCAAATTACCTCTTACTTTCGTTTGATTACTTCGTTTCCTTATGAAGTGTGTGCTTCTTGCAGAATCTGCAGTACTTGTTCATTTCAAGTCTGTCAGGATCGTTCTTCTTGTTCTTCATTGTGTCATAGTTTCTCTGTTTGCACTCTGTGCAAGCCAATGTGATTTTAACTCTCATCTTTTTCACCCTTTCTGTATAAACACCACCGGAAAGCAAAAAACAGTCCGATATTTTTTACAAATTAACACTGTGTTTTTTTCACAACACAAATAAAGCCCCTTTTCAGAGGTAGGTATATATTATCACAAATTTCAACACTTGTCAATGGTTTTTCAAAAATTTTTCTTCCAAAAGAATAATTCACCTTTGTCCCACAATATATTGTAGATACAGAATCACAACAAACCCAACATTCCGAAAGGAGTCTGATTATATGAAAAAAATTCTGAGCATTTCATCAGTTTTTATAGGGCTTGTCATCGGCGCAGGCTTTGCTTCGGGCAAAGAAATATTCACATTCTTCTGTCTGCCCTCCCAAACCGACTTCACAGGGATTATTCTGGCAACAATCAGTTTCGGGGCGGTTTGCTTCATTATAATGCATCTGTCTCAAAAATGCGGGTCAAAAACCTTTGACCAACTGATTGAGCAGCTTTGCGGCAGCTTTGCATCAGCAATAAAGCTCTTTATGCTTGCCTTTATGTTCAGCGGTTTTTTCATTATGCTTTCAGCCTGCGGTGTCCTCGCAAAAGAAACCTTCAGTCTGTCCCCCCAATTGGGGATATGGTTTCTTGCCCTTGTGTGCTTTGCCGTATTTTCCTTTGACGTCAGAGGACTTGTGGCAATCAACACCGCACTCGTCCCCATAATGCTTGCAGGAATGACATATGTTTGCCTTTCGGCAGGCCTCGCCGCACTACCTGTTTTTTCAGCCTTTGAAAGCATAAAAACAAATCCGCTCATTTCCGCACTGTGTTATGTAAGCTACAACACCATAACAGCAGGAGCCGTCCTTGTTCCCCTATCCTTCGCCGCAACACGAAAACAAATAATCGGTGCATCAGCCGTGAGCAGCTTTATTCTGGGAATAACAATCTTTATTGCATGGCTGTGTATGAACCATTTTTATAAAGGTCTTGCAAATTCCGAAATGCCCCTCCTTGAGCTTGCAGCCCGTGACGGTGAGTTCAGCAAAAAATGTTATACCCTTGTGTTATTTATGGCACTATGTACAACCGCAGTCTCCCACGGTTTCGGGATTCTTTCAAAATTCCGATTCAAAACCACAACCCGCAGGATTGCAGCTTCTGCCATCCTTTGCCTTTCGGCAATCCCCTTGGCAAGTCTGGGTTTTTCAAGTCTGGTGGCAAATCTCTATTCCGCATTCGGTTATGCAGGAATATTCTGGACAGGATTTATCATCATAAAATATCTCAAATCGTGATACTGTGTCATTCAACGTTTTTGGAAATTACAGGTCGGGGTGCGTCCTCAGGAACAGGCGGCTTGTAGCTCACAATGGGAACAGTGTCTTCCGAAACAGTCGCCATAACACTCACCGCTTCGTCCTCAACTCCGTTATCGTCAGAATACAGCGGAACAGCACCACCCACAGAGGCAACCGCAGGTTTTTTCTTTCTCTTGCCTGCAATAACCAAAACAACGAGGAAAGCAACAACAAGAACAACCGCCAACCCTGCCGCCACAATCATCAGAATATCCATTGTATCCTTTTTTGCCACATACTGATTGTCAGGAGCCGCCTCAGCAAGCTCAATAATATTGTTTATATACGGAGTTTCGGACTGATATTCGGCAACCCTTCTGAAACATTCAACTGCCGCAGGTCCATAGCCATCCTGCAAAAGCTGAAGCCCCGTCATAAATATTTTTGAAACCTCGCCCTGTCCTATATCAAGTCCCGAGGAAAGGTTTTTCACAATTTCTGCAGGAACCATGTACCCAAAACGGTTATCCTGCGCATTTATATATGTATTCAAACCCTCAATATCCAGATTGGCATCAACTGACGGTCCGCCGCTGCTTCCTCCCGAAAGTGCGCTTGTGATACCAATTGTCTGATACCCTGTCCCTTCAATGGGAATCAAGCGTGAAACCGAGCCGTTTTCGACTGTAATGTTCAACAACGCCGGCTCATTGTCCAAGCCGTAAAAAGAACCGTTTTCCGACCCTTGAAAACCTGCCGAAGCAACCTTGCTGTTCAATTCAGGATATGTCTCCGACAAATTCAGCGCAACAAGATTTTCCGCGTCAATTTTCAGTATTGCCGCATCTTGATACGGGAGTTCCTTTCCCTTATGCCCATCTCCTGCAACAACCTCCGCTTCATAAACCCACGCAGTATCCGCATCGGTTGCAACATAGCCGGCAGGAAGATAAACCTCAATTTTAACCTCATCCTCAACAATCTGAAGATTCTTCACGGCAAATTCCAGAATCAGGTTGCAAAAAGAATCAATCTCTTTGTCCGAAAAGGACACGCCGTATTTTTCAAAGCCTTCAGTCAACCTCGAAATATTTCTGTCAACTTCCTCCCGAAGCCCGTAATAATACATCTCTTTTTTTGAATTTTCGTCCAGCCCAGCCACACGAGAATTTGTTGCAATATACCCATTTTCACCGATAACAACACCGCCGCCGATGAACACACCCTCGGTTTTCTTTTCCGTCTGATAACCAAGCGTCAGATACTTTTCTGTATTCCGTCTCATATCATCAAGCACAGCAGCGGCAATATCCCCTGCCGTAGATGCTTCGCCGGCTTCCTCCCGAATGGTAT
Organism: Clostridia bacterium; assembly: GCA_045647905.1. Lineage (GTDB taxonomy): Bacteria > Bacillota > Clostridia > Monoglobales > Monoglobaceae > SIG440. The sequence goes on along the minus strand of JAZRMZ010000064.1, from coordinate 25,703 downwards.
GAAACATTCCAACAGCATATGCCTTGTCAAAGGTCACAGGCTCATATATAATTGTTGCAGAATAAACCATTCTGATTTGCGGAACTGTTACTTTCAGTGCATTTGCAATCATTTCATCATTATATATATAGGAACTCCGATAACCGTATTTTTCATACAGAGGAGCCTCCTCCTCAGCAAACACCAACACCGAAGGCATCAGAAAAGCCAGAAAAACGAGCAGCATTGCCGTTCTGTAAAATAATTGTCTCATAGAAAATCCCTTTCGAAATGCAGACCTGTTTTTTACTGACCGCTTTTCACATTGATTTTTTTGTTTTCAATATAAATATGCTTGTTGCAAATATCAAAAGCAGCCCTTTTATGGGAAATAATAACACAGGTTTTGTTGTGAAGGTTTCTTATATTCTGCAAAAGCCGCAGTTCGGTATCCTCATCAAGAGCCGATGTGGCTTCGTCAAGAAGAATAATGGGCGCATCGGAGAGAATGGCACGGGTCACAGCAAGTCTCTGCACCTGTCCCTCCGAGAGTCCTGCACCTTTTTCACCTATCTTTGTGTCAAGCCCCTCAGGGAGCTGACCGATAAACTCAGCCGCACAGCTTATTTCCGCCGCTTTCATAATATCATCATCGGTTGCATCTGGACGCACCATCGAAACTGCCTCACGGATTGTTCCCGACAGCAAAAGATTTCCCTGCGGCACATAGGAAAAGAGTGGGCGTGAGTATTTTCCCACCTCACGGCGTTTTTCATCGCTTTCAAGAAAAATTCCGCCCTTTTCGGGGTTCAGAACGCCCAGAAGAAGTTTTATCAGCGTACTTTTTCCGATTCCCGAAATTCCTGCAATAACAGCAAAATCGCCCTTTTCAATAGCAAGATTTGCACCATCAAGAACAATATCTCTGCCATAACCGAAGGAAACATCTTCAAAAACAAGCCTTCTGAGTTTTTCGTATTCGGATATGGGTTCAAGAACTTCATAAGTTTCAGGCTCATCAGGCAAGTTGTCAAGCTCAATAATTCTCTCGGTGGAAGCAATTATGGAATAATACTGCGGAACAACCCCCGAAAGGCTGGCAAAGGGCGACTGCACCTGATTCACAAGCTGAATAATTGCCGTCAGAGCACCAAAGGTTATTGTTCCCGCAAAAAGTCTGTACGAACTCCACACCAAAGCATAGAGCGAGCCAAGACTAAAAACCATACTTAACCCCGAAGTTGAAAAAATGGTCAGATTCCGCCGAACCATCTGTGCTTTGTAATTCTCCTCCTGAAGGTCTGCGGCTTTTTCCGAAACCTCTTTTTCGATTCCAAAAACCTTCACCATAAGAAGACTTCCCAAGGACTCCTGAAGAAAGGACCGAACCTTTGCCTCAGTTTCCTGAACACGCTTGTGAGTGTTCTTGAGAATTTTTCTGAACGCCGTAATAACAATCAGAACCAAAATCCCGCCAAAACAGAATATAAATGCAAAGTTACGGTCAAGACGCGTCAGGGCAATCAGCGCATAAACAAGCCCCACCAAAAGCGCCATAACCGACGGAATAAGCGCAAGAATACCGCTTGAAATAATGGAAATATCATTATTCAGTCTTGTGAGAAGATCACCGCTGTGATAACTGGTTGCGGCGGAATAATCCTTTTTGAGAACGGACGTGAATACCCTGTTTCGGAGATTGAGTCTGAGCCTTGCGCCCACGTGAGCTTCAATTGCCTGGCCAATCAATCGGAGTCCAATCTGTGCAACAATAATAATCAGCAGTTTGATTGCCGAATCCATAAGCCCGTTCAGATTCTTTGCAACTGCCGCATCAATAACATATTGAGAGGTCAGAGCAAAGGTAACCCCCAGCACCGTCAGAGAGCATCTGAGAACCGCAAGGAGCACAACCACCCATATCTGAGCCTTTGACTGGCCGTATATCCACTTTAATGTTGTTTTATCCTTCATAAAAAAACATCCTTTTCAATTTATGCATACCCAAACATAATAACATACATTTTTATTTTCGTCAACTCTGGCCTTTTCTTTCAATATATAATTTTTATTGACTAACAAACACAATATATGGTAAAATATTCTTAATATATTTATGCGTAAGGATGGTGTGGGTATGGAAAAACTTGCTGTTATTGATCTTGGCTCAAACTCAATCAGAATGAGCATATTTGAAATTAATCCGGACAAGTCCTTTTGTCAGGTTGGAAATTACAGAAAACCGGTAAAACTAAGCGAGGGAATGAATGGGGATATGAATCTTCAGCCCGAACCCAAATTGCGAACGGTCAACGCCTTTCTGGAATTTAAACAAATTATGCAAAAGGAAGGTGTCACAAAGGTCAGATGTGTTGCAACGGCCGCAATGCGCAAAGCCAAAAACGGCAAAGAATTTGCCGACACCGTAAAGGACGTTTCGGGAATAGAAATCGAAATTATTGACGGCGAGACCGAGGCGGCACTTGACTGTCTTGCAATATCCAGAACTCTCGGAATCCAAAAAGCAATTATCTGCGATATTGGCGGCGGCAGTACGGAATTTATCGCCATTGCCGACGGGGTTATGCTGAAGCCTGCAATCAGCAAGCCCATGGGTTCACGTTCCATTACGGAAATGTTTCTCTCGGCAGGTGAGGACGAGGCCGCCATTGCCGAAGCAAAGGCATATATCGAAAAACACGTTGAGGAGCTTCCGTGGCTGGATATGATGCACGGTGCCCCCATTGTGGGAATCGGCGGAACGCTTCGTTCATTTGCAAAATATCATATGAATGACGAAAGCACAGCCAATATTGACCGTCACGAAATCCTCTCGGCAGAGGCAGATGCGCTCATTGAAAAAATCATCGGCGCAAGCTGTGAAGAGCGTTGCAATATGCCCGGAATCGGGAAGGATCGATGCGACATTATGGTTGGCGGACTGCTTCCCTTTATGGAACTGAAGAAGCTGATTGATTCACCGTTGCTTATCGTTGCGGATGTGGGCATCCGTGAAGGAATTCTTTTTGAAACTCTGAATAATTAATGCAAAACCTCCAAAAGCTATAAAAAAGCATTTTGGAGGTTTTTTTGTTGCGTAAACACTGGAAGAAAATTCTGATAGGGCTTGTAACCGGAATTCTCAACGGCTTGTTTGGTGCAGGAGGCGGTTCGGTTGTTGTTCCTGCAATGGAGAAGTTCTTAGGTATTGACGAAAAAAAGTCACACTCAACAGCCATTGCCATTATCCTGATGATGTCGGTTGTCAGTTCGGTTACTTATGTTTATAAAGGATATTTTGATTTCAGACTTTGGCTGACAGTATCAATGGGCGGCATTGCAGGAGGGTTTGTGGGAGCAAGGCTTCTGGGAAAGATACCAAAGCGATGGCTTAAAATTGTTTTTGGCGGCGTTATTTGCGTAACAGCCATAAAAATGATTATGTAGCAAAGATGCTTCGACAAGCTCAGCATGACACCCTGCGGTCATTCTGAACGAAGTTATGTGGCAAAGATGCCCCGACAAGCTCAGCATGACACCCTGCGGTCATTCTGAACGAGGTTATGTGGCAAAGATGCCCCGACAAGCTCTGCATGACACCCTGCGCTCATTCTGAACGAAGTTATGTGGCAAAGATGCCCCGACAAGCTTAGCATGACACCCTGCGGTCATTCTGAACGAAGTGAAGAATCTTAAACATAAATTTATAAAACGAGAGGACACCAAAAATGATAAATGTAATCACGGGCTTTTTTAGCGGAATAATCAGCGGAATGGGAATCGGGGGTGGTGCTATCCTTATTCCCGCTCTTATTATAATTGAAGGAATTTCACAGCAGTTGGCTCAGGGAATCAACCTGACATACTTTATTCCAACGGCAATTATTTCTCTTTTTGTCCATATCAAAAACAAAAATGTGGAATTTAAAACGGCATGGATAATCGGCGGCTGCGGAATGGCAGGTTCGGTAATTGGGTCGCTGATCGCCGTCTCGGTTGACGGTCAGCTTTTACGGCGTTGGTTTGGCTTTTTTCTGCTTGGAGTCGGAATTTACGAAATCATCAAGGGAATCAAAATGAAAACACCGACACACCACCATTAACATCCCCTTTTTTTCATTTTATTATGTTCAACCAAGTTAATAAGATAAATTTGTTAAAAAATAGTCAAATTTTCTGTTGACGTGAAGAAAAAAAAGGTATATACTATATAAGTATAAAAATTTTTATATTTATGTTAGGAGTGTTTTTTGTGAACAGAATCTATAATTTTTCAGCAGGTCCTTCGATGCTGCCTCTTGAAGTTCTTGAACAGTGCGCAGCCGAAATGATTAACTATAACGGTTCAGGTATGTCGGTTATGGAAATGAGCCACCGTTCTCCCGTTTATGATGCAATCATAAAGGAAACCGAAGCTGATTTCAGAAAGCTCATGAATATTCCCGATAACTACAAAGTTCTTTTCCTTCAGGGCGGTGCTTCAACACAGTTTGCGGCAATCCCCCTCAACCTTATGAAGAACGGCAAAGCTGACTATATTGTTTCAGGTCAGTTCTCAGGCAAGGCTTTCAAAGAAGCCAAGAAGTACGGCGATGCAAAATGTATTGCAACTTCTGAAGACAAGACTTTCAGCTACATACCCGAAATCACACCCGATATGGTTCGCGAAGATGCGGATTATGTTCATGTTTGCTATAACAATACAATCTTCGGTACAAAGTATCCCGAAGTTCCCAACGTTGGTGACAAGGTTCTTGTTGCAGATATGTCTTCATGCATCACAAGCGAGCCTGTTGACGTTACCAAGTTTGGCGTAATCTATGCAGGCGCACAGAAGAATATGGCTCCTGCAGGTCTCACAGTTGTTATCATCCGCGAAGACCTTATGGGCAACGCACGTGAAGATATTCCCACAATGCTTGACTACAAGACAATGGCTGACAACGATTCAATGTACAACACACCTCCCTGCTATGCAATTTATGTTGCAGGTCTGGTTTATAAATGGGCACTCAAAAACGGCGGTCTTGAGGCTATGAAGGAAAGAAACGAAAAGAAGGCAGCTCTTCTTTATGACTTCCTTGACAGCTCAAAGCTCTTCAAGCCCACAGCAGAAAAGAAGTACCGTTCAATGATGAATGTTTGCTTTGTTACAGGCGATGCTGACCTTGACAAAAAGTTCTGCAAGGAAGCATCAGCAGCAGGCTTTGAAAACCTCAAGGGTCACAGAAGTGTTGGCGGTATGCGTGCAAGCATCTACAACGCTATGCCCACAGAAGGCGTTGAAGCCCTTGTTGAATTTATGAAGAAATTCGAAGCAGAAAATCTTTAATTAATAGAGGAGTTTTTATTATGTATAAAGTTCAGACATTAAACAAGATCGCCAAAATCGGTCTTAATGTATTCGATGACAAATATACCTTCGGTGATGAAGTTGAAAATCCCGACGGCATTATTCTGAGAAGTTTCAATATGCACGATATGGAGCTTCCCGCAAGCTTGGCTGCAGTTGCAAGAGCAGGTGCCGGCACAAATAATATCCCCATCGAAAAATGCAGCGAAAAGGGCATTGTTGTTTTCAACACTCCCGGAGCAAATGCAAACGCTGTTAAGGAGCTTGTTATTGCAGGTATCCTCCTTGCATCAAGAAAGGTTGGTCAGGGTATCAACTGGGCAAAAACTCTCATCGGCGAGGGCGATCAGGTTGGCAAGCTGGTTGAAAAGGGCAAGTCAAACTTTGTTGGTCCCGAAATTCAGGGCAAAACTCTTGGTATCATCGGTCTTGGTGCTATCGGTGTTCGTGTTGCAAATGCGGCTCACGCACTTGGCATGAATGTTATCGGTTATGACCCTTATCTTTCGGTTGATGCCGCATGGAGCATGACCCGTGCCGCAGTGAAGGCAAACGATATCGACACAGTTCTTGCACAGAGCGATTATATTTCGATTCACGTTCCTGCAACAGCTGACACAAAAGGAATGTTCAACAGCGACACATTCAGAAAGGTTAAGCCCGGTGTTCGTCTCCTCAACTTCTCACGTGCAGAGCTGGTTGTTGACGCAGATGTTTGTGAAGCACTTGAAAACGGAACAGTTGCAGCTTATGTTACCGACTTTGCAACCGAAACTCTCCTGAAGAACGACAATGTTGTTGTTATGCCTCACCTTGGTGCATCAACGCCCGAAAGTGAAGATAACTGTGCTGTTATGGCAGCTCAGGAGCTGAAAGACTTTTTGGAAAACGGAAACATCAAGAACTCGGTTAACTTCCCCAACTGCGATATGGGCAAGGTTTGCGGTTCACGTGTTACTGTTGCACACAAAAATGTTCCTTCAATGCTCACTCAGCTCACTGATGTTTTTGCAAAGGACGGCATCAATATTGAAAATATGATTAACAAGAGCCGTGGCGACATTGCATACACAATGATTGACACACACAGCAACGTTGTTGACACAATTATCAATGACCTGAAGGCTGTTGACGGCGTAATCAAGGTATCACTGTATACTGAATAAAACAAAGCAAATGCACCTGTAAAAAAAGATGCAGAATAGCCATTTCATTGCGTTCTGCTCTTTTTTTGAAGGTGATTTCGGTAGATTGGGCGGTCGCGGGCACAAAGGAGTAATCCTGTGCGTGAGGAAAGTCCGAGCTCCGCAGGGCAGGGTGCAAGGTAATCCCTTGTGAAGGCAACTTTAAGGAAAGTGCAACAGAAATATACCGCCGGATTTTTCGGTAAGGGTGGAAAGGCGAGGTAAGAGCTCACCCACGCTCCGGCGACGGAAGCGTGCTGTAAACCCCACCTGGAGCAACACCTGATAGAAGAGGTTAAGTCGGCCCGGCGTCTCTTGGGAAGGTGGCTGAAGCCTTGCAGTGATGCAAGGCTTAGATAGATGACCGTCTTAAATGACAGAACTCGGCTTACAGATCTGCCGAATGATATAAACAACAAAACCCCACCGCACGGTGGGGTTTTTGATTGTCTGAAAAATCAAGTTGGTGTCATTCTGAGCCAAGGGCGAAGAATCTTTACGTCAAACCTATTTACCGGTTGAGCCAAAGCCTCCGTTACGCACTTCGGTTGCATCATCATCAACCGTGATTCCGTACTCAACAAAAACACCCTGGGCAAAGGCAGTACCTTCCTTGATGAACAAGGTCTTTCCCTCATGGGAGTCATTTGTTATCTTTATGAAAATATGTCCCTCGTTGTCGGAATAATAATAATCGCTGTCAATAATTCCAACAGTATTGGCAAGCTGAAGACGGTACTTAAAGCCCAAACCGCTTCGGGGATAAATCTTCAAAACCCAGCCTTCTTCAATCTGCACACGAACACCCGTTGCCATTTTTATAGATTCTCCGGGTGCAAGCTCAACATCCTTCAAGGCATAAAAATCATAGCCTGCCGAGCCCGATGTGGCACGTTTAGGCAGCTTTACCCTATCAAAAGAATCATAAATGCCTATACCCGTATTGAAAGCATCCATCCAGCCTAAGATAAACTGTTTTTGACTCACCTTTTCAAATTTTGCAATTCTTTTCATTATATTTCCCTCCTGAAAACATCAGTTCAAATTCTCTTTCAACCATTGATTCATGTCAACAAACGCTCCACATTCCAGAAAATATAAGCAACACTCATCAACCGATGTTTCAAGAATTTCCTCCAACGCTCTTTTATAATATTTCATCTGAACAACATAACGCCTTGCCGCATTTTTTGCCGATTCCTCCGATTTCACAAAATCCGTCTTGAAATCAAGAAGCACCGTGCGTCCATTATTTTCAACAAAGAAACAGTCAATGGTTCCCTGAAGCAGAACTTCACCCTCTGTACCCTCGCCGTATATTTCGGCGGCAGATGCCTTTGTGTAAAAACTGAACTCATTTTCGCACCTGACGGCATTTTTGAGTCTTTGTCCCATTGGACTTTCAAAAAAATCTGCAATCTTTTTGCAATCCACAACAGCCGCCTGAGCACAACTCAGAACCCCGTCCTTTTGCAATTCACTCACAAGCCGTTCAACATCTTCGGCAGAATTGACCCCTTTTGGGTCAAGCATTTGCATAACAAAATGAACAACCGTACCCCGTTCAGCCCCCGAAACGGTTTTTACATCTGCAACCTCATCTGTTCGGAGCTGTTCAAGCAAGGGAACAAATTCCCCATCCTCTGCCTGCATCCGCTTCACTTCGCTGACCGACATCTTTACGGGAAGCGTTCCAAGATTCTCATTGGGATAAACAAAATCAAACTTCCTTTTTATTTCATCAAAAAAGTTTTCTTCATCCTCGGTTTCATCTGCAACCTGTGCGTCAACCAAATACTCCACATCAAATTCTTCGGGATTTTGATGCACAAAAACCCTCATATCAAAATCGCTCTGCCGTTCCGCAACATCCTCAGAGATTCCGCAAAAATCCCTCAGCTCCCTTGCTTCGGGATGAAGCATAAATGCTGAAACCAGCCATTCACGGTAAGACCCCGAATTTCTCACATAGGGCAATGCAGCACGCCCCTTTTCGTCCCAAACAGGAGTCATCCATGATTTCTCCCCTGCCCTGAAGGTTGATGTTATAATCAGTTTTTCCTTTGCACGGGTGAGGGCAACATAAAGGAGTCGCATCTCCTCGGACAAAAACGCCGACTTCAGCTCCATTCCCACAAAAAACCTCGGAAGAGTTGAATACTTCACACGCATTTTTGCATCAACAAAATAAGCACCCATTCCTCCGATTCCGTCCCATATAATCGTTTTTGATGCATCGGACAGATTGAATCGGTGTGCCGTGTCCATCAGAAACACCAGGGGGAATTCAAGCCCCTTTGACTTGTGTATGCTCATGATTCTCACAACATCAGCACCCTCACCAAAGGTCTTGGCAGGAACAAGGTCGCCCCCTTCGGCACGCATGGTCTCAATATAATTCATAAAGCTGAACAAACCGCTGAGCTTTGTTCTTTCAAAATCCGTGGCGTGTTCCACAAGCAACCTGAGATTCGCCTGACGCTCTGCACCACGCTTGAGAGAACCCACATAAGCAAAATATCCAAAATCATAATATATGCTGTGAATAATTCTGTCAACGCCGAGAACTTCGGCACTTTTTCTCAGGTCATTGAGTTTTTCAATAAAATCCGCCGCTTTCACGTTTCCAACATCTGCCGCCTGCACCAATGCATCAAAAAAGCAACCGCCTTTTCTTGAATTTCTGATCTCCGCCAATTCTTCGGGAGTGAAATCCCACATTGGTGAACGTAAAACGGCAATCAGGGGAATATCCTGCCTCGGATTGTCTATAATCTGCAAGAAAGCCATAACAGTTTGAATTTCCTGCGCTCCAAGATAGCTGTGCCCCACCTCGGTATAAACAGGAATTCCGCAATCATCAAAAACCTTTTCAATAATGGGTGCTGTGCTTCTCGGATTTCGCACCAGAATAACAATATCACGGAATTCAATGCCCCGCATTGTGTTTTTCTCTTTGTCAAAAACCTGAAAGCCCTGACGCCTCAGTTCGTTTATTCGCTTAACAGCAAAGCGGGCTTCAACCTCGGTTTTGTTCAATGCTTCAACAACCTGACCTTCATCATCGGTCACATCCTTGCAAATCACATGAAATTCTGTATCAAAATCCCCGTTGCGGTCGGCTTCGGGGTAATACTCCGCTCCGTGCATCAGATATTCTTTCTCGGTATATTCAACATCCCCGACCTCGGGCGACATAATTCGCTCAAACAAAAAATTCACCGTTGAAACAACATTTTCACGGCTTCGGAAGTTCCTGAACAGCTGAATCAGGTGCCCTGCGGCATCTTCCTTGCCGTATCTTTCATATTTATTCAAAAACAATTTGGGAACAGCATTTCTGAATTTGTAAATACTCTGTTTCAGGTCGCCAACCATAAAAATATTGTCATTATTTCGTGACACCGCACGAAAAATGGCTTCCTGTATGTAATTCGTGTCCTGATATTCATCAACAAGAATTGCCGCATATTTCTTTTGCAGTTTTTCGGCAATTTCGGTGTTTTCGCCCTTCTTTGTCCGAACCAGCTTCAGCATCTGATGCTCAAGGTCATTGAAGTCAAGAAAATTTTTGCTCCGCTTTTTCCGTGTGAATCGCCTTTCCAGCATCAGCACAATATTTTTCAATGTTCTGAGCATGGGATATGTTCGCTTCATTCTTATGAGAACTTCATCCTCATTTGCCGAGAAACATTTTTTCAAATCCTCAAGAGATTCCTTTGCCAAAGCCCTGAGTGCCTTGATTTTTTCCTGAGTTCTCAGTATATCCTCTTCCGCCTTGGACAAACCGCTTTTCATCCTTGGAAACTCAAAGCAATCAAGCTCCGTCTTCACCGATGAATAGCTTTGAGGATTCATATGTTCAAAAATCCGACCGAGGCTTGCGGCTTCATCCCCAAAGAAAGAAACATACGGATGGTCTTTCGGCAGTCTGTCATCCATAACCGTTTCAATCTGACGGTAAATTCCAAGGATTTCATCTCTTGTTCTTTCAACAAACTCACGCATACGTAAGCTCAACCACCCTTTTGAAAGCTCACCGCATCTGGCAACATACCTGTATTCTCTCAAAGCCTCATTGAGCCATCCCGACGGGTCAGCCATACTCCTGCTGAACTTGTGAAGGTTCAGCACCGTTTCACGCAAGGTTACGTCGTTTTTGATTCCACCGTAGCCCACAGCAAGGTCAGCAAAGGAATAATCTGTGTCAATTCTTTGATAAAACCTTTCAAGAACCTCATCAAGAGTCTCTTTGAGCATAATTGAGCTTTCGGTTTCGGACACAAGGGAAAAATCAACGGGAAGGTCTGTCTGATAAATATTGCTTTTCAAGGTGTTCATACAAAAGGAATGTACCGTTGAAATGCTTGACGAATGAATCAGCAGTTTTTGTTTTTGCATATGCTCATCGTCGGGATTTTCACGCAGGGCAAGGTTGATTGCCTTTTTGATTTTTTCACGCATCTCGCTTGCCGCCGCATCTGTAAAGGTCAACACAAGAAGCTCGTTCACCGAGATTTTGTCCTTTTCAATCATTTCAATGACACGCTGAACAAGAACCGCCGTTTTTCCCGAACCGGCAGCCGCCGCAAGCAGAACATTGCTGTCCCTGTATTCAATTGCCTCCCTCTGTTGCTGTGTCCACTTCATTTTTTCTACCTTTTTTCAATAATCTTTCCCTTCAGATAGCCCAGCTCGCCTTCATCACTTTCAAAGTCAAAAACAATTTTATAGGCTCTAAGCTGCTGAAAGTCACGCTTTCCGTTTTTTGTTGCACCGTACTTCACATCCCCAACCAAGGGACATCCCATATGCGCAAAGCTTGCACGAATCTGATGAGTACGTCCCGTGATTAACTGTGCCTCCACGTTTCCGCAGTCATCCAGCTTTCTGAAAAGGGTTTCGCTGTACTTTGAACCGATTTCTTCGGTTTCAAAAAAATATATCTTTCTTTCCGCTTCGTTCTTCAAGGTATATCCTGCAATCTTGCCCGATTGGGGCAGTTTTTGATGATTTTCAATTTTCAGTAAATAAAACTTGTTTATTTCACGCAAACGGATTTTTTCATTAATCACCCTCAACGCAGGCGCATTTTTTGCGGCAATAACAAGTCCCGATGTGTTTCTGTCAATCCGATTGCAAAGTGCAGGGGCAAAGGTCTGCTCGTTTTTGGGATTATACTCCCCTTTGCCGAACAGATACGCCTGAATATTCTCCAGAAGACAGCCCTTTTCGCCGTGTGCCGCCATCCCCGATGGCTTGTCAGCAACAAGAATATTCCCGTCCTCATAAACCACACACAATTCCGCAGTTCTTTCAAGATATTCGGGAACTTTTTCGGACTCCGAAAAAAACTCGTCATTAATATATAGTTCCAGAACATCGCCCTGTTGCAACTGATATGAAATTTCCTGTTTTTTTCCGTTTATCTTAACTCTTTTTTTCCGAATCCACTTGTATATCATCCCCATTGATGCATTCTTCAGAAGTTTTGACATATACTTGTCAAGCCTCTGCCCCGCATCATTGGCTCCTGCAACAAATTTTTTCATAAATTCACTCTTTCTCCGGGGTATAACTCAATTGCTCCGTCAGAACAGCTTTCCCTTTTCAGTATTCCTGCACCGACAGATTCGCCCTAAACAACCTTGTTCTGTTTGAGATAAACAACCAGAACCGCAACATCCGCAGGCGAAACGCCCGAAATACGTGATGCCTGTCCGATTGAAACAGGACGGAGCTTTTCAAGCTTCTGCCTTGCCTCAATTCTCAAACCGCCAATCTGAGAATAATCAATATTCTCAGGAATCTTTTTGTTTTCCATTTTCTTGAATTGATTTGCCTGAGCAATCTGACGGTTGATGTAGCCCTCATATTTCAAGGTGATTTCCACCTGCTCGCAAACCTCAGACGGAAGTTCAGGACGTTCCTTGTCCAGAACACCCATTCCCGAATACGAAACTTCGGGACGTTTGAGCATATCATGGGCATGAAGCCCCGTGGAAATCTGCGTACTTCCCACACTTTCCAGAAAGTCGTTAACTTCCGATGATGGCGGAAAAACAATATGGCTCAATCTTTCAATTTCTTCATCAATAAGTCTCTTTTTTTCAAGGAACTTCTGATAACGCTCTTCAGAAATAAGCCCGATTTCATAACCCTTTTGTGTAAGCCTCAAATCAGCATTGTCCTGTCTCAGAATCAAACGGTATTCCGAGCGTGAGGTCATCATTCTGTAAGGCTCGTTTGTGCCTTTTGTAACCAAATCGTCAATCAGAGTTCCGATATACGCATCCGAGCGGTCAAGGATGAAGGGCTCCTGCCCCTTCATTTTCCGCACCGCATTTATTCCTGCCATAAGCCCCTGTGCCGCCGCTTCTTCATAGCCCGAAGTGCCGTTGAACTGACCTGCACCGTACAGCCCCGGAATCTTCTTGAATTCAAGAGTCGCTTTGAGCTGCAAGGGGTCACAGCAATCGTATTCAATGGCATAGGCATTTCGGCTGATATGGGCATTTTCCAGACCCGGAAGGGTGTGGAGCATTTCAATCTGAACATCTTCGGGCAAGCTGCTTGAAAAGCCCTGAATATACATTTCCTCGGTGTTTGTTCCCATGGGTTCAATAAAGAGCTGATGTCTTTCCTTATCCTTGAACCGAACAATCTTGTCCTCAATTGACGGGCAGTATCTTGGGCCGATACCCTTAATATCACCGCCGTAAAGGGGTGAACGGTGAATATTGTCAAGAATAACCTTGTGGGTACGCTCATTTGTGTATGTAACAAAACAGCTCACGGTGTTTGTCAGCTTATCTTTTGTTTCAAAGGAAAAGGGCGTGATTTCTTCGTCACCAAACTGCTCCTCAAGCTGTGAAAAATCTATTGTTCTTCTGTTGACTCTTGGGGGAGTTCCCGTTTTGAACCGAACAAGTTCCACTCCAATATCTCGCAGATTCCGTGAAAGCTCCGTCGCAGGAAAAACCCCGTCGGGGCCACTTTCCTGACTGAACTCACCGATAATTATTCTTGATTTGAGGTATGTTCCCGTGCAGATAATTGCCGCCTTGCAAAGATACTTTGCCCCGGCTCTGGTTTCAACCGACTCCACCGCTCCGCACTCGTCCACATTAACCTTCACAATCTCGCCCTGACGGACGTGCAGATTGTCGCAAAGTTCAAGGCGATGCTTCATTTCATTCTGATATTCACGGCGGTCAATCTGGGCACGCAGGGAATAAACCGCAGGGCCCTTGCCCCTGTTCAGTATTCTGGACTGCAAAAGGGTTGCATCAGCCGCCTTTCCCATTTCGCCCCCAAGGGCATCAATTTCGCGCACAAGGTGTCCCTTTGCCGTTCCGCCGATGCTTGGATTGCAGGGCAGATTTCCAACGCTGTCAAGACTGATTGAAAAAATACAGGTTTTTGCCCCAAGTCGTGCCGCCGCAAAGGCCGCCTCAATTCCTGCGTGGCCGCCGCCGATAACCACCACATCATAACTGTCTGCTGTAAACAAATTACTTCCTCCCGTCATAAAAGCCAATCTTGCTCCGAACCTGTGCCGTTTGCTTAACCCTTTTGGTTGTCATTCTGAGCGAAGCAAAGCGTAGCCGAAGAATCTTTGTAAAATTAAAACCTACTTGTCTTCCGTACACAGTTTCAGAATCTCGTCATAAATCCTTTGTGAATTCTTTTTGAAGTATTCCGCCACACGCTCCGCCTGAACCTTTTTTCCCATATTGAGCGAAAGTTCAAGGACAGGCACTTTGTTGTCAATAATACTGCACTTTGCCATATACTGCTCCTCTGCCGCAAGGATAACCTCCGCCCTCACGGCATTGGGGTCAATCAGCTCGTCATACTTAACTCTGCCTATGGCTTCATTAATCCTTGTTCTTATGCTGTACGGAATACGCTCTTTAAAATAGAGGTACGCCGACTCCCCACGTTCAGTAAGGCAAAAGGATTCTTCATTTCTGTAAAACTTCTTTAAAATATACCCGTCCTCCAGAAGCTCCGAAATAACCTCCGAAAGGTCAAAGTATTCCATAATATTCTTCTCCCACGTGAACATCTCATAAATGAGAGTTGTGCCCATGGGTGCTTTATATTGCTTTATGGCATAAACCACAGCAAATTTCATTTCTTCCTTTTCAAGATACATAAGTTCTCAATCCTCAAAATTACTTGTGTCTGAAATACACTCCAAAAACGCCAACGCCTGCATGACAGGTGATAATGGGTCCAACTTCAACCGTCACGAAATTTTCGCCACCAATGCGCTCCGCAATCATATTTTTAAGCATTTCCGCCTTTTCGGGACAATCAGCATGCAAAACAACAATTTCAGAATCCTTGTCGCATATATTTTCTTCAACACAATCAACAAGCTTGGCAACAGCACGCTTCATACCCTTCACCTTTGCAAAGGCTTCAACCATACCGTCGTTGGAACACAAAATCGGTTTGATGTCCAGCATTGACGACACAACCATTGTTGTTGCCTTGATTCTGCCGCCTTTTTTGAGGGTTGAAAGGTCATCAACAATAAAATAAACCTTGTCTTTTTCAAATCTGTTGTTCAAAAACTGAACTATTTCATCCTTTGAAGCACCGTTCGCCGCCATTTTTGCCGCCTCAACCACATTTGCCCCCGTGCCATAACTGAACACACTTGAGCTGACAATGGTAATATCAAAGCCCTCCTCCGCAAGCTCAGCCGAAACCAATCTTGCCGTGTTCACAATACCGCTGCTGTTTTCGGGAATGGTGATGTGAATAATCTGATTTTCCTTTCCCTGGGCACGGTACATATTTTCAAGAAGCTCAGGGGTTGCCTGGCTTGTTGCTGGCAGCTCCTCCGAATCCTTTAATTTTTCATAGAACATTTGCGGAGTGTAATCAATATCCGCAAGAACACTCTCCTCGCCGCAGTTGATATAAAAGGGAAGAACCGAAATACCGTATTCTTCAGCCTGAGCTTTTGTTATGTCTGCCGACATATCTGTCATAATTTTAATCATTTTTCAGCATTCCTTTCTCATTTAAATTTTCAAAATCATTTTGTCTCAGAACCTCATATGCCACAACGGCAACCGAATTTGAAAGATTCAGAGAACGCTTGTTATATTTCATAGGTATTCTTATACAGGAATCAAAATTCGCCTTCAGCAAATCCTCAGGAAGCCCCTTTGTCTCCTTGCCGAACACCAGAAAAATATCTTTGTCACCATCAACAGGAAATTCAACCCTGCTGTATGTATGAGAAGCCTTTGTTGTGCAAAAATAAAACACTCCATCAGGATACTTCTTTTGCACTTCCTCAAAACAATTATATTCATAAAGCTCCAGTTCATCCCAGTAATCAAGGCCTGCACGTCGCACAGCCTTTTCATCAATATCAAATCCAAGGGGATGAACAAGATGCAACGCCGCATCAATAACCGAACAGGTTCTTGAAATATTCCCCGTATTTGAAGGAATTTCCGGCTCCACCAAAACTATATTCAGCTTCATTTCACCCTATATCTCACTTTCTTTTTATCAATTAAAAAATCTTTTGTCCAGAGCCCTGTACTGAATGGCTTCTGCAATATGCTCAACTTCAATGTTTTCCGACCCCGAAAGGTCCGCAATGGTTCTTGCAACCTTCAGAATCCGATTATGTGCTCTTGCGCTGAGCCCAAGACTCTCAAATGCCTGCTTCAGCAAATTGTTTGCATCCTCATCAAGTCTGCAATGCACCGCCATCAATTCAGGAGTCAACTGACTGTTTGAATAAATTCCACAGCCCTTGTATCTCTCGGTCTGAATTTTCCTTGCCCGGTCAACACGCTTTTTGATTTCAGCCGAGCTCTCGCCCTTTTCCTTTGTTTCAAGCTCCTCATACTGCACCGACTGAACTTCAATATGCAAATCAATTCTGTCAAGAAGTGGGCCGCTTATTTTGCCAAGATATTTCATAATCTTTGTCTGCGTACACGAACATTCACGGGTTTTGTCGCCATAGTACCCACAGGGACAGGGATTCATCGAAGCCACCATCATAACATTACAAGGATAGGTTGCCGTGCCTCCGGCACGTGTTATGGTAATCTGTCCGTCCTCAAGGGGCTGACGCATTGCCTCCAGCGCATCACGCCTGAACTCAGGAAGCTCATCCATAAACAAAACCCCGTTATGCGAAAGGCTGATTTCACCGGGTCGGGGATTTGCACCGCCGCCCGAAAGCCCGTTTGCCGAAATTGTGTGGTGAGGATGTCTGAATGGTCTTTCCGAAACCAGGGGGCTTGACTTCGAAAGTGCCCCCGCAATGCTGTGTACCTTTGTGACCTCAAGGGATTCTTCAAAGGTCATATCGGGCAAAATTGTGGGGATTCTTTTTGCAATCATGGTTTTTCCCGAACCGGGAGGCCCAATCATCAGCATATTATGACCGCCTGCCGCCGCAATTTCAAGGGCACGCTTCACATAAAGCTGACCCTTTACGTCCGCAAAATCAACCCGTCCCTTTTCATTATTCCTCAAAAGCTCATCAATATCCACAATTGTGGGCACAATTTCCTTCTGCCCCGAAAAATGTTCAAGAATCTCTTGAAGACTGCTGACAGCAAAAACCTCCATTCCCGCAACAACAGCCGCCTCCATTGCATTTTCCTGAGGCAGAAAAACCTTTCGGATTCCCCTCTGATATGCCGAAATAACCATGGGCAGAACACCATTGACCGACCTCAAATCACCGTTGAGAGATAGTTCTCCCATAAATACGGCATCATAAGTTTTCCGCATATCCAGTTGCTCGGACGAGGCAAGGATTCCCAAAGTAATTGGCAAATCAAAGTGCGCCCCCTCCTTTTTCATATCGGCAGGAGCAAGATTCACCGTAATCCTCTTTGCAGGAAACACCAGACCCGAATTTTTTATGGCGGCTCTGATTCTCTCTTTTGACTCCTTCACCGCCGTATCGGGAAGCCCAACTATATCAAACCCCGGCATCCCGTTTGAAATATCGGTCTCAACGTCAACAATATAACCATCAATACCGCTGAGCGCCGTACTTTTGTGCATAGAAATCATAATCTTTCCTCCAACACTGTTCCATTCCAATTAACCAACACGCTGTCTCACAGCCTCATAAACAATCACACCTGCCGCCACCGACGCATTGAGAGATTCGGTCTGACCAAGCATGGGAATCTTCACAAGAAAATCGCACTTTTCACGAACAAGACGGCTGAGCCCTTCCCCTTCGCTTCCGATGACAATTGCAGTTGAGCCCTTCATATCACATTCATAAATGGGCACACTTCCCTCAAGTGCCGTGCCCACAATCCACAAGCCCATATCCTTGAGCTTTTCAATACACGCACCAACATTTGTGCATCTTGCAACCAAAGTGTGTTCAATTGCCCCTGCCGAAACCTTTGCAACAGTTGATGTCAGCCCAACACTTCGGTTTTTTGGAATAATAACCCCGTGAGCACCTGCCGCATTGGCTGTTCTGATGATGCTGCCAAGATTGTGAGGGTCATTGAGCCCCTCGGCAATGATAATCAAAGGCTTTTCGCCCCTTTCTGCCGCAAGGTTGACAATATCCTCAACCTCCGCATATGAATGCATTGCCGCAAAGGCAAGAACGCCCTGATGATTTCCGCCTTCAGCCAGTTCGTCAAGCTTATTTTTGCTTACATTGGTATAACGTATTCCACGTTTTTTTGCCGCCGCAATAATCTGACCAAGCCTGCTGTGCCTTGCGCCCTCCTGAATAAAAATTTTGTCAATTTCCCTTTGGGAGTTGAGAGCTTCAAGAACGGGATTGGTTCCGTATATTCTGTCTTCCATAATAAAAATCTCCGAATTCAATAAGAATAAATATTTCCAAAACGTACATCTTATATATAGTTATACAGTTTTAATTCTAACATATTTATTAACAAAAGGCAATAAAAAAATTATTTTCAGCCCAAATTTTGCACAAAAAAATCAATTTTCCATTATCCGACATATTTATTATCTTCAAAACTCTTGACCGAAAGGCAAAAATGATGTATTATATAATTTGATGAATTATATACAGACAAAAGAAATCAGACAGAAGTTATATAGAATAAATCAACAGGAGGTATCATAATGGGTGCTGAACTTACAACAAAAAAAGGTAGCATAAGCATTTCAAACGCAGTTCTTGCAAAGTTGGCAGGCTATGCCGCAACACAATGCTACGGTGTTGTGGGAATGTGTGCCAAAAACGGCAAAGACGGCGTTGCAAAAATACTGAAAAAAGAAAACGTTGATAAAGGCATACGGGTAAAAACAACCGACAACGTGCTGGAAATTGCTTTGTATATCGTTGTTGAATACGGACTCAACATTGCATCTGTGGGCGAAACCATTCGCAACAGCGTTAAATACAGCGTTGAAAAGGCAACAGGACTCACCGTTGCCTCCGTAAAAGTTTTTGTAGAAAACGTACGAGTTGAAACTCAGGAATAAACCTTGTTCCAAAAAACACCCCTGCGGGGCTGTTTGTGTTTTTAACATCCCCAAATTTATTATGCACAAATTATGAGGTGGATTAAATGAAAAAATTTGATACATCATTGCTGAGGCTGATGATTGCATCTGCCGCGGCAAATTTAAAAAATAACCGAAAACAGATAGACGACCTCAATATTTTCCCCGTCCCCGACGGCGACACGGGAACAAATATGAGTCTCACCTTTGACGGTGCCGCACAGCAAACCCTTGCCGAGGATTTCACAAAATCCGACAAGCTTGCGGCAAAGCTGGCATCAGCCGCACTCCGAAACGCACGAGGCAACTCAGGCGTTATTCTTTCGCAGATTATCAGAGGCTTTTCAAAGGGAATCGAGGGCAAATCAACCATAGATGTTGAAGCCCTGCGTGATGCTTTTTCATCCGCAAAAAAATCGGCATACCGTGCCGTGATGAAGCCAACCGAAGGAACAATTCTGACGGTTATCCGTCAGATGGCGGAATATGCCGAAGAACACGCATCTGAATTCACCGAAGCCGATGATTTTCTTCGTGCAATTCTTGAGGCAGGTCAAAAAAGCCTCATTGCCACAACAAATATGCTCCCTGCCCTGAAAAAAGCAGGAGTTGTTGACGCAGGCGGCAAAGGTCTCATCACCATAATCGAAGGCGCAATTTACGTCCTTGACAACGGCAAGCCCATTGAATGTGGCGAAGCCGCAGCACTGCCTGCATCTTCAACAGTCTCAGCCGCATCAGCCGAGGATGTTGACATCAAGTTCCTTTACTGTACGGAATTTATAATCAACAAAACAGCCAACCGCTCTGTTACACAGTTCAAAACAGCAATTTGCGAAAAGGGCGACTGTATGCTTGTTATCGAAGACGATGAAATTGTAAAGGTTCACATTCACACCAACAATCCCGGTTTTGTTCTTGAACAGGCGGTGAAGCTGGGTGAACTGACGAATCTGAAGATTGAAAATATGAAATATCAGCATAACGATATACAGGCACAAAAGGAAGCGGAAAGTGCTTTGGCTGAAAATGTTCAGGAAGAACCCGTCAAGGCCGCTCCCGAAAAGAAATACGGTTTTGCCGTTGTTTCGGCAGGCGACGGTCTTTCCGAAATTTTCCGTTCACTCAATGCCGACGAAATTATCGAAGGCGGACAGACAATGAATCCAAGCACTCAGGATTTGCTTACGGCAGTTGACAAAATCCCTGCCGAGATTGTCTTTATTCTTCCCAACAACAAGAACATTATTCTTGCGGCAGAACAGGTTGCACCACTGACCGACAAAAAGGTTTTTGTTATCCCAACCGTGAATATCCCTCAGGGAATATCCGCAATGTCGGCATTTGACGAAAGTCTTGAGATTGATGACAACATTGCCGCAATGAAAGAATTTATGGAATACGTTGCCTGCGGTCAGGTTACATTTGCAGCACGTGACACGGTTCTTGACGGCATGGAAATTCACCTTGGCGACTGCTTGGCAGTATGCGGAAAAGAAATTACCAACGTCACAAAAACACCCGAAGAAGCGGCTCTGAGCGTAGTTGAAAAACTAATAACCGACGAGGCAGGTGTTATATCCCTTTATTACGGCGAGGACACCACCAAAGAAGATGCCGAAAAGCTTTCTGCACAACTGGCAGAACAGTATCCCGACCTTGACGTATCACTTTACTATGGCGGTCAGCCGGTGTATTATTACATCATTTCAGTTGAATAAAAACAAAATTAATTATGGGGGTTGTCAGTGAAACTGAAAACCCCCGTTTGTTATGGAGAAACCTATGAAACCCGAAACCTCAATACAATATCTCAAAGGCATTGGCGAAGCCCGTGCAAAAGCATTTTCAAGACTGGGAATTTCAACAGTCCGTGACCTTTTGCTCCACTTCCCCCGAACCCTGGAGGACCGAAGCGAAATAAAAACCATTTCCGACCTTATGGACGGCGAAACAGTATGCGTACGTGGTCAGCTTGCAGGAGATGTCCGAACCTACCGTGCACGTGGACGCAAATCAATAACCCAGACAAAAATTTCTGACGGAAGCAGTCTGATGAAGGTGAGCTGGTTCAATGCTCCGTACATAGCAAAAACTCTGCAAAGCGGCGGCGAATTTACATTTTACGGCAAGGCGGTATACAAGGGCAATTTCTTTGAAATGACAAATCCGGTTGTTGAACCCTTCAACGGTCTGAACAAAAAAACAGGCAGAATTCTGCCCGTATACCCTGCAACCTCAGGTCTTTCTCAGGATCAGATACGCAACGCCGCAACAACAGCATTAATGGAGTTGGAGCATCCTCTGCCCGACATTCTTCCCGAAAACATCCGCAAAGAATACGGTTACAAAACCCTCATGGAGTCCCTTGTTGACATCCACACACCCAAAAGCTACGAAGACTTTGAAGCCGCAAGGTGTCGTTTCGCCTTTGAGGAGCTCCTTGTCCTCCAAACGGGAATACGCATCATCGGTGATGAACGCAAAAGTTTTTCGGCAACGCCCATAAAGAACGTAAAATGCATTCAGGACTTTGCAAAAACCCTGCCCTATGAGCTGACATCAGCACAAAAAAAGGTAATCAACAGCATTTGCGCCGATATTCAAAAAAACGTCCCCATGAACAGACTGGTTCAGGGCGATGTGGGTTCAGGCAAAACAATTGTTGCCGCCGCCGCAATGTACGCCGCGGCAAAGTCGGGCTATCAGGCTGTGCTTATGGCACCAACCGAAATTCTGGCTGTTCAGCATTACCGCAACCTTTCAAAGCTCTTTTCGCCATTGGGATTTGAAACAGCAATGCTCTGCAGCGGAATGTCAGCTCCCGAAAAACGTGAAGCCAAGAAAAAAATAAAAGAGGGCACCGCCCAAATCATAGTGGGAACACACGCCCTTATTTCTCAGGATACCTTGTTCAAAAATGCCGCCTTGGTAATAACCGACGAGCAACACCGCTTTGGAGTTCGTCAACGTCTTGCACTCACCGAAAAAGGCATCAATGCCCACACCCTTGTTATGACCGCAACCCCAATCCCCCGAACACTGTCATTGATACTCTACGGAGATTTGGATGTGTCCGTCATTGACGAGCTTCCGCCGGGACGAAAACCAATCGAAACATACTCCGTGGGCGAGCGGAAACGCAAGAGTGCCTATGAATTTGTACGCAAAAACATAAAGGATGGCAGACAAGCATACATTGTTTGTCCCCTCATAGAAGAATCCGAGGTTCTCACCGCAAAAGCGGCGGTTGAATATGCCGAAAATCTGAAAAAAAACATCTTCCCCGACCTTTCGGTTGAGGTAATGCACGGAAGGCTGAAAGCTCCCCAACGTCAGGAAATTATGACCCGTTTTTCAAAGGGCGAAATCAACATCCTTGTTTCAACCACAGTTATCGAGGTTGGGGTTGACGTGCCCAATGCAACAGTTATGCTCATCGAAAACGCCGAGCGTTTCGGGCTTTCACAGTTGCATCAGCTCAGAGGCAGAATCGGCAGAGGCAGTCACGATTCATACTGTATACTCTTTTCTCAGGGTGGCAAAATCGCCGATGAACGTATGAAAATTATGTGTGAAACCAACGACGGCTTCAAAATATCCGAAAAAGACCTTGAGCTGAGAGGCCCCGGTGAATTTTTCGGAATCCGTCAGCACGGTTTGCCCGAACTGAAGATAGCCAATCTTTCAACGGATATGCACCTTCTGGCAGATGCAAAAAAAGCCGCCGAATATCTTGCTGACAATGACCCAAATCTGGTTTCACCCATGAATGCAGAGCTTTTGAACCGTGTCCGTGAAAAATTCCTTGAAGTCTCCGAAAACGGAATACTGAACTGATTGCTTAAAAAGACCGCCGGCAACACACTTTGCCAACGGTCTTTATTATCTTACTTCTCGATTAAAGATTTCATGTGTTCTTCAATCTTTTTTGCATTTTTCTGTTCTGCAACAACTTTATCATTACCTGCCGAATGTTCATACATAGCTTTTGTCATAAGATAAAGTGGCTCATCCTCACCAAGTCCCCATATTTCCTTCATTTCAGGAATTTCGTGGAGGGGAATAACATTCCCGATGGTCTCACTGTACCCTTTTTCAAAATACTCCAAAAAGGACTGGTCAAGAATATACATCTGATATTCATCCGCCGCAAGCTCACTCATGAGCTTTGTGAATACAGCTTGTTCTTCGGGCGAAAGAGCATCCTTTTTAATATCTGCCGCATACATACCGATGAAAACATCTTTGGTCTCATTGCCGTTAATTTCATCAACATAATCCCTCAGGTATTCCGCAAACTTAACCTTGCATTCATCCTCAAAAAATCTTCCTGTGTAGCAGGCAATGCTCATATCATATACCGGAGCCATAACACACTGAACAATTGACCAGCCAAAAATACAAGCACACAAAATAAATATCACAATGTGCTTCTTGTAATATCCCCAGTAATGCTTCATCTTCTCTTTGGTGGGCAAATCCTTCACCATCTGTTTTGCCTTTTGACTTTCTCTATCCAAAATAATCACCTCATCCTGACATATCATAACATCAAAAACACTTTCTGGCAAGCCTTATTCCTGAAAATTAATATAAATTTAACAAAGCAAGTGTTTGGGTTTTAACATAGAGATTCTTCGAATCGCTTTGCTCCCTCAGAATGACAAATGGGGTTTGTCCGTAGTATAGGGGTATTGCGTTAAGCAACACCTTCCTTTTGGGGCGAATTTCAACACTTTTTATTTTAAACGTTCTGCGCAAAATGCAACAACCCCAATTTTATTTCATCATATTTCCAAAGTGCCAGCTCAAATCCAGCTTGGGCACAACAATAATAACTTCAATTTCACCATCAGGCATTTCAGGGTCAAAGGTGCACCGCAACAACGGCTCAACCTTTGGACTGTTGTTATATTCACAAATTTCCGATGCAACATCGGTCATATCTGCCGTGGTATATCTTTCAGGCATATTGATATGCAAAAAATAGTCCTTCCAGTTGTCGATGCGCAAAGCTGACAAATGCTTCAAAAGCCCGTCACGCTTTCCCTGATACACAATCTTATACCATTCCCGTGCCTTACCTTCAAACCGTTCCATAATTTCCTGATATGTGCAAAAAACCGCCGCACGTTTCCCCACCTTACCTGAGTTGGACATAAAATACGCATCAAGAGCATCACGGTTTTCAAGAACTTCCAGAGACAACATTTGAATCCCCCTTTCAAAAAAGGGCGTGTGAAAATCCACACGCCCCAACCATTTTGATTATCTGTTATTGATTAACTTTGTCAGTTCAACGGGTTCAACAATCTTGCCGTCCTTATAAACACGCATATTGCCCGATGCAATTTCGTCAATGAGGATAACTTCGTCATTGTTGTAACCAAATTCAAACTTAATATCCCAAAGGTCAAGACCGATTTCCTTCAGGTCATCAGCAATGATTTTTGTGATTTTGAGTGTCTGTTCCTTCATGCTGTTGAACATTTCGGGTGACATAACTCCAAGAGCTGCAAGACCCTCAGCAGTAACCAGCGGGTCGCCCTTTTCGTCATTTTTGAATGTACATTCAACATATCCGCCCTCTAAAACCGTTCCGTCCTCGATATATTCACCATATCTGCGGATAAAGCTTCCTGTTGCAACAAGACGGCAAATAACTTCAAGACCGTGTCCAAACACCTTGCCGGGAAGAACTTCCATTGTTGCATCATCAAGATTTGCACTTACATAATGGGTCTTGATGCCTGCATTCTTGAGCATTTCAAAATAATAAACAGATGTTTCAAGATTTGCTTTGCCGATACCATCAATTGTGAGACCAACCGAATTTTCACCCGGATCAAAAACTCCGTCCTTGCCTGTGCAATCGTCCTTAAACTTCAACATAACATTTCCGTTTTCAAGACTGTAAACATCTTTTGTTTTTCCTTTATAAATTAATTCCATTTTCAAAACCCTTTCTTTATTAAAATTTAAAATTAATAATATCACAATCTATTTTACCACACTTTTTTATATATTTACAATAGTTTTGCTTAAAAAAAACAAAAAATATTAATATTTTTAAAACACTTGCCAAAGGGAATAAATTATGCTACATTTCTTTTGGTAAAATTTTACGAACATGGAGAGAACATAAATGGAAACATTCATTAGTGGTATCTACGACACAATAACACTTTCGGGCGCATCGCTTGTTTCCCACCTGATTTCATTCACATTTATGACATCAGGCATGATTATTGACATATACCGTGTTCAAAAAGCCAAAAAAGCTTTATAACATGTAAATATTTTAAAGTCCCGGCAGATGTCTTTTGTGGATTTTTATATTGACTTATAACTTTTTTACATGATTTCAAGATGCAACAAATCGGCTCAGCATAACCTGATGACTTTGGCATCACCTCAAGAGACAGCTCTAATGGATGTCGCTATGTTCAGGCGGCACCGGAGTGTTAATCAAATATGCCGGTGGCATATTTGTAACGCAGGATTGTGAAATGCAATAGCATTTCGCATATCAGGAGGAAATCCGTAAGGATTTCAACAGTTAAAAAAATGCCCCCAAGTATCATCAGCATAAAATAAAAAGAAACCCGTCAGGGTTTCTACATTGTCTTGGTGGGCACACAAAACAAAAAGGATACCCTTTCAGGTATCCTTCG
>JAZRMZ010000063.1:0-39736 GCA_045647905.1 Clostridia bacterium | reverse complement strand
CTACGATCCGACTTAATGCTTTAATACAAAATCTAAGGGAAGCATTATCTTTTTGTCCGACACCTCAATTGCCTTCTCTGTCTCTGCTATTTTGCCGTTAACAAGCACACTTGTCTCCCCAACCTTGAAAACGTATTCCGTATCATATATTCTGAATATAAATTCGTCACCATCGGCATTATATCTGATTGAACCGCTCAGCAATGCAGCCAGGCTTCTTGCTGAAATAGAATCAATGCCATCTTCTGAAACGCAGGTGGTTGCAAAGGTCTCTTCACCAATTGTTATGGTTCTTCGTGCAATGCCGTCTTCCTGCTCCTGCGACTCCTTGACAACAACATCTACCAATTTTGCTGTTCCCCAAAGTTCAGGGCTTACAGATGACTGGTTAACAGTATCACAGAATTGTCTTATGCTTCGTCTCTGTTCACTGGCATCAACCATATCGGTAATCAAAGCTTCAAAGCCAATCACATCATCTGCCTGGTTCTTCTTTTTGTTCATATGGTAAACAAATTCAACGTTATAACCATCTTCTGTCTTGACACACGCTCCGTCCCACCAGTCCATAGTCCATGCACCCGGTCCATATCCTGTAAGTTCGCCTTCACAGGATATTCTGAGCTGGCTGTCGCCTTCAATATAGCTTGCTCCCTTCTGGTTTTTCTCACTGATGAAAAGCTCAACATTATCCTGGAACCAGGGGTCCTTATTTTCAAAACACAAAAGATCGTCTTTTACCTCAAAAAAGGCATAGAAGTTGTCTTCGTCCCACATACAGCGGACATTACCCGTTGCACCGGCTCCTTTTTTACCCACCGTTTGTCGGTCCATCTCAAGGACTTCCGTTTTATCCCATACTGCATCTTTTCTTCCGTCAATAACAGGTGTTCCGAATGCCGCCTGGATTTCTCTGGGCTTATAGCCATTTGCATAAGTAATTTCTACCAGATCATCAACTGTCCATCTGGGTTCTTTTTTTTCAAAATCGAATACTCTGTAGAACGCAGGGTATGGTTCAAAGTTGAAGTCAAACAAAAGAACGCAGTCTTCGGTTGTCCTTGTTTTCCAGCTTGTATTATCCGAAACGCACCAGAATGTAACGATGTCCAGAATGTCCGCATTGTCTCTGAACAAGTCAAAGATGGATGCCCACTTTTTGGCAAGAAGCTCCTGTTTTTGTGCTCTGTTAAGTGAGGATGTTTCACCATTCATATCGGTAATTACAGCCGCACTGCTAAGAGCCAGGTCAAGCTCTGTTATCGCAATATGGAAACCAAGTTCACGGGCCTCATCAAACATTGATTCGATGGAACTGCCCGGAACAATTTCGTCTTTTTTATATACAATTGTGTTTACGCCCCAATGCCCCTGTTCTCCAAGAACAAAAACATCTCTTGGCACACCACGTTCAAGAACGCGGGGAATTATATTCTTCCATATAAGGTCTCGCTTATCCTGGTCAACCAAACGGTTATCAAGGAAAACAAGCTTTGCCTCAGGGTCAGCCTCATGTGCCCACTTGAAAACATTGGCAATCAAGTCAAGGAACTTTTCATCATCATTAAAAACCTTATATTCAGGCAAAAAACGTTTGAAGTCAATTTCAAAGAGCTCATTTACAACGTCATAATACTTAACCTTGCCTTTGTAATGAGACACAACTGTTTTTATCTGTTTTTCAAATCGCTTCAGAAAAACCTCTTCAGAAACCGGTCCGCCACCGGGCTGCACAAACATCCAGTCAGGGGTACCGGGATAAAACCAGAGAGCATGAAGTCTCACAACCATGTCATTATCGAGACCATAGTTGAAAATCTGGTCGGCAGATGTAAACGTGAAGATTCCCTCTCGAGGCTGAAAGCTACGAAAATGCGACTGATTTTCAGTAACCATTGAACTGAACTGTGTTTCCAGAAGTTCAGGGGTTGTTGCCAAGTCAAAGGGTTCACAAGCTGCACCAATTGGGAAATAATCCTTATATGCTTCCTTCAATGACGGCAAAATACTGTAATCAAAGGTGGGAGGCAGAGTTCTTCTTATTCTCTGACCTCCTATCTTGATGAATGGTTCCTCAAAAATTTCCATCTCAAGGAGATATAGATTGCCCGGCGCCATATCCGAGTTATATACAATCTTTATAAAACGAATATCATTCAAGACCTCAGGATTTGTATAAACTCTGTATGAACTGGGCTGTCTATGTTCTGTATACTTATCCACACTGAAATTTTCACCGTCTGCAGAGAGATAGAAGGTGAAGTCAGGGGAATATTTAGCAATATCCCCCGTGAGTGTCAGAGCATAAGAACCGATTTCAAAGGGCACCTCGTATACAATCTCTGTTCCCTGTGGAAGTCCTGCATATTGTAATCCCTGCTTATAGCCATAGAATTTTAATGGGTCAAGTTTAACCGCTTTTATGCTGGGTGAATGGGATTTCATTTTGCTCAAATCCTCAAAAGTGTCAGAAAAAATTTGGTATTCCGGTTCTTCTTCGATCACTTCAGCATACACGCAAAAATTACTCAGCATAATGCATAGGGTCAAAAAAACTAGTAAAACTCTTTTTTGCATACCATTTTCCTCTCTGTTTTAATTATTTTTCAAGAGCACTGTATCTTTCTTTTGCAACCTTCATCTGCTCTGTGTTGAACTTTTCAACCTTGTCATATCCGATTGAATCCAAATCACTCAAAAGCTTTTTCCATGCCGCAATACCCTCTTCAGCTGTTGCAGCCATATAAATACCGGGAGTTGCCTTTTCTATCATAGGAATTGAACGAGTTTCAATAATTCCCTCTTCACTTTCAGGATTTGCATTTTTCATAAGTGATCTCCACATATTACTCTTATCAACATACTTGTTCGCAAGAGGTCTGTCTTCCTTTTCTTCAGGCGGCTGTTCAACACTGGGGGCAGGCAAAACCTCATCCCATGTGTGGTGAATAACTCTGAATGCTGTTATACCTGTTTTTTGACGGAAGCCTTCCTCTTTGCTGCGTTCTGCATAAGAATCTGTCTGCTGAATTGTATTTTCATCAATTCTCACCCAATCCTCGCCTTCAACACCATAGTGACGACGCAATACACATTCTTTGCTGAACATATAGCTTGCAAGCTTGAACGCAGCCTCAGGGTTCTTTGCCTCTCTCGGTATAACTGTAACAAGCCAGGGCTTTCTTACATATGAAGTAAGTGTAACAGGCTTATCTGTTGCATTCATAGGTTCAATAACCTTATATCTTGCACCGTTTGCAATCTGTCCAAGAGCTCTGTTGATTTCAGTCATAGCATCAAAGTTCCACAAAACAACAAAGCTGAGACCGTTTGACAAATCTTCTGTTATCTGGTCAGGCTTTTTAACATACGCTTCCTTGTCAATAAGTCCTGCCTGGTTGAGCTTTGTCATATACTTGATAAATTCTTCATACTGAGGATTTCTCCAGGGCGAAACATAATTTCCCTGTTCATCAACATAAAAATCCTGAATACCAAAAGAACATTTGAGTCTGCTGATACCATTCAAGCCCGACCAGAGGCAAAGGGGTATTGTTTTCTTGCCGTTTATTTCAGGATATTTTTCCTTGAACGCAACAAGCGCATTATAAAATCCTTCGGGTGTTGTCATATCAGGGCATCCAAGCTCTTCATATATGTCGGTTCTTACCATAAACGCACGTGTATTCAAGCTTCCGTGGTCAATCTGCCAGTCAGGAGGCAGATATGAAGGGAATCCATACAGAACACCATCAAGCTGCTGTGCACCGAAAACTCTCACGCTGTCGGGAATTTCTACCTTATTTTCTTTATCATACTTTTCAAGAAGTTCATCCATTGTATAAACTACCTTCTTTTCAACCAACTGGTCAAGCTGAGGGTCTGTTGCCTGGAATGTAAGCAAATCAGGCATATCGCCTGTTGCCATCATAAGGTTTATCTTTTCAGACCCCATACCGGTTGGGATTGAAACATTGGGGATAACGCCTGTTTTCTTAACAATTTCCTGCAAGGTTGGTGTGGTTCTCCACAACTCATCCTTATCGGGCCATGTCTGGTCATTGATAAACCATTCAACTTCCGTAACACCGGCTGTCTTTTCCTCTTTTCCGCATCCCGAAAAAACAGTCATCATCATAGCCATCAACAATACGATGGCACTAACTTTTTTCAACATCTTAGCATTTTTCATTTTTTTGTCCTCCTGATTTATAATAAATTTTTAATATTATTCTTTTACCGAGCCAACAAGCACGCCTTTTTCAAAATACTTCTGCAAGAACGGATAAATCAGAATAATAGGTCCAATGGTTACAATCATCGTTGCATTTCTGATTGACTCCGGTGTAATTTTTGCTGCATCATTTATGTCCATAACAGCCTGCGCATCTACATTTGCTGCCTGAATTGCCGCACTCTGATTTATAATTCGCATAAGCACCGTCTGAACAGGAAGTAATCTTTCATCTGTCATATATATATAACCGTCAAACCATGAATTCCAATGTCCAACACCCTGGAACAGCAGTATTGCCGCAACCGTTGCCTTACAAAGAGGAAAAACAACTCTGAAGAATGTTCCAAAATCATTACATCCATCTATTTTTGCAGCATCCTCAAGGGAACTGGGAAGTGCAGCGTATGTTGTTTTGAATATCATGGCATTCCACATACTGAACAATCCCGGAAGAATATATATTCCCCAGAAGCTGTTAAGCAAGCCCAGACTTCTTTTCAAAAGGTAATTAGGCACAAGACCTCCACCAAAAAACATTGGTATCATACAAAAAATTGAATAGAATGTTCTGAACTTCAGATTTTTTTTGGACAAGCCGTAAGCAAACATTGAAGTGCAAATAACGTGTGTCAACGATCCGATAACCGTTCTTGCAACTGTTATTGCGTAACCTGTATATATCTGCGGATCCTTCAACACATATTTATAGTTCTCAATGGAGAATTTACGGGGCCAGATATACAAGCCGCCTCGCATTGCGTCCAAAGGCTCATTAAGAGATACGACCAACACATTTATAAAAGGATAAACAAACAATACCGAAAGTATCAAAAAGAACAGTATGTTGCCTATGTCAAAAATGTGCTCGCCAACTGATTTTTTTATATGATTTTTTCTATACAAAATTTAACCCTTCCTTCTTCCTTATTTTTACCAGAGACTGTTTTCCGAAACCTTTTTGGATATATAGTTTGAAATAATCAACAGCGTAAGATTGATGCAGGATGTAAATAGCCCGATAGCTGTTGCAAAGGAGTAACGGCCTCTTCCAAGACCCATTTCATAACTGTATATGCTGATTGTTTCCGAAACTTCCATTGTCATATTATTTCGCAAAAGATAAATATCATCAAAGCCCGAGCCTGTCAGAATACTGCTCATTGACAAAATAAGATAAATTGTTACAATAGGCACAATTCCGGGAAGCGTAACATGCCACATTCTCTTAAATCTTCCTGCCCCGTCTATTGTTGCCGCTTCATAAAGGGTCTGGTCAATACTGCTGATTGCCGAGCAGTATATAATTGAGCCCCAACCTAAACCTTTCCATGTACCAAGTCCAATCAAAATGCCCCAGAAGTAATCAGGCACTGTAAGAAAGCTTATGGGTTCATCAATTATATGCAGTGTCAACAGCACTTCATTAAACAAACCACCGTCTGCCGAACAGAACTTAATCATCATGCCAACCACAACAACCATTGAAACGAAGTGCGGCAGATAGGATATTGTCTGCACGGTTCGTTTAAATCTTTGGCTTGAAAGCTCGTTGAGGAGCAAAGCAAAAATAATGGGACCGGGAAAACCGATTACTGTTTTCAAAATACTGATACCCATGGTATTCTTGAACAGATTCCACAAGTTAGGTTCAGAAAAGAACATCTTAAAATGCTTTAGTCCAACCCAGGGACTCCCCCATATTCCGTCAACAAAATTATAATCTTTAAATCCTATAATAACCCCGTACATAGGTATGTAGCTGAATACAGCAAAAAAGATAATTGCCGGAATAACCATCATCTGTAAATATCGCTGTTTATACAGCTCTATCATAAATTTTTTCACCTTACTCCTTTGCTTGATTGTACCTGCTTCGTACATTTTCTGCATAATCACCCTCGCCTTTCCATTAAAAAAATACAGATGTCATCATAATATATTATACAATGACATCTGTATTTGATTCAATATAACATTTAACAGATTGATATGAATTTTTTCGCTTTGCGCCTTGATTCTGCGCAAGTTTAACAAACTTTTCTTCTTTCTACATTTGCTCATCCAATTCCTTTGGTAAAACCACTTTCACACAGGTTCCGCCTTCATTGCTGATTATATCCAATCCGTATTTGTCGCCGTGTATCAGCTTGATTCTTCTTTGAATATTGGCAAGACCATAGCCCTTGCCTTCTTTAAGAAGAACCTCCTTTTTTATTTCTTCACTCATACCTGCACCGTTATCGCAGATTGATATTTCAATATTTTCACCAACATATGATGAAACAATAACCTTTCCGGAGTTTGCATCTTTCTGACCCTTTATTCCATGAAAAATTGCATTTTCAACAATGGGCTGAAGAATAAAACTGATGCATTTATATTCATACATTCTTTCGTCAAGCTCATATTCAACCTCGAAATCATAGTCGTGAATAATAAGCTCCATATTCACATACGCCTTCACGTTGAGAATTTCATCCTTTATCGAAATAAAGGTTTCACCCCGATTCAGACCTGTTCTGTAAAAATCAGCGAGCATTCCCACAATATCTGCAGTGTTATCTGCACTTTCCTCAATTGCAGTCCATTTTATAGTGGACAAAATGTTATACAAAAAATGAGGATTAATTTGCGACTGAAGGGTTGTTATCTCTTGCTTCTGCTTTTCAATTTTTATTTCGTAAAGCTTTTGAATTGTCTCCTTCAAATCATCAAGCATTTTTCTGAGTTGTTTCGCAATTACACCAATCTCATCCTGTGAATTAACATTGATTTCAACATCAAAATTACCGTTCCCGATTTCATTCATTGCCTGGCTCAGCTTTCTTATGTTCACGGTCATCATATTTGAAAACAAAACACCCAAAGCACCAATTGCCGCAATGCACAAAACCAGTATCAGAATCATCACCGCATAAACAT
Source organism: Clostridia bacterium (assembly GCA_045647905.1). Taxonomy (GTDB): domain Bacteria; phylum Bacillota; class Clostridia; order Monoglobales; family Monoglobaceae; genus SIG440. The sequence goes on along the minus strand of JAZRMZ010000063.1, from coordinate 32,577 downwards.
TCCCCAGATAATCGTGCATATTATCTTTTGGACAATAAAGGTTCATCACAAAACCCTTGTCCGAAATTTTGCTTTTAGAAAAATAATTCTTACATTCATTTTCATCAATCGAATTATCCGAATAAAGAAGCTGTCCGTCAACAGTCTCGATTTTATAATGATAAATCACTTCATCCTCAAAACTGTTCTGCAGTCCAAAAACGCCACTATTTACTTCAATCAAAACCGTACCTATATGCTCATATCCTGTGTCCCACAAATCAATAAATTCGCAAGTGGCAAAAAAACTGCCATCTTCATAGAACCATTTTATTCCGTGGCTTTCACGGCTTTTATCGTACCAGGTCTTGTTATGTATTCGCCGCTCACCAAGCAACATATCTCCAACTTCAGGCAAACCGGAATCTGTATACACTGATATTTTGTTTATATTCGCATTATTCTTCATGAAACTTTCTATCGTAGGAATAAAAATTTCATCCATATCCCCTCATATATAGCCGTCACGTTCATAGCTGTAACCACGCTGTATTACTTCATAAATACTTTTGTTGCTGACAATATTTGCAATGACCATTTCCGCTTTGTTGATTTCGTTTTCAATCTCCATACATTTTGTACGAAGAACCACATCCATACTTTCCTCCATATTGGCTTCAGCCTGATTTTTCATCTGAATGTATGAATAGGATTCAAGAATAAGCATGGAAACAATCATAATCACAATATATGACAGCATAAGCTTCTTTTTGATTTCCCACTTTGCAAAGTTCTGCATCAATCTGGTTAAAATACGAAAAATATTCATTTGTCCCCCGTCTTTTTGCGATACCGATCGGGACTTTCTCCGTACTTTTTCTTGAAGACAAAACAGAAATACGACGGATCCTGTATGCCAATCTGTTTGCATATGTCATTTATATTGGTATTTGTTTTGTTCAAAAGCTGTTCCGCCCTTTCCAACCTGTAATGGGTGAGATATTTCACAAAACCCACGTTCATTTCTTTTTTGAAGAGCTGCCCAAAATACTTGGGCGAAAGGGAAACCTCGGCTGCAATGCTTTCCAGAGAAATATCCTCGCAGTAACGTCTTCGCACAATATCAAGAGCCGCCTTAACGGGAGCACTGAGCTGAATCTCCTGAGAGCCGTTCTCCTTCAGCACCTTTTCCGTCATATCCCGAACCATTTCCAGCATATAATCCTCAATTTCCTCATAGTTCTTTTTCAGAACAATTTCGTTGAGGATATTGCTGAGCGCCTTTTTTTCGTCCTTTATCAGCTTGCAAAGCCTCTTTGAAATTTCAACACAGATTTGCTTTACATACAAAACCGACATAGACTTGCTGCTCCTGAAATTTTCAAACAATTCTTCTGTCGAGCGTATAATTTTGTCTGTGTTTTTTTCAACAATGGCATTGAACACATCGCGATATGCACGATTTTCATAAACAAAACCCGTGTCCTCGCTGAAATCAACAAGATTTCTGATAATTTCCTTTTCCTGTGATTCACAGCTTCGCTTTCCGTCAACCGCCTCTGTAACACTAACCAGAACCTTGTTGAATTTTTCCACATCAATGGGCTTCAGAATATAATTATCTGCCTTGTTTTCAATTGCCTTGCTTGTATATTCAAAATCATTGTATGCACTTATAATGACAGTTTGTATTGAACTGTCATATTTTTTAATCATTTTGAGGAGACTGATGCCGTCAACGATTGGCATTCTAACATCGGTAAAAACGATGTCAATGTTACCTCGGCAAACTATTTCAAAGGCTTCCTCTCCGTCGCAAGCCTCTGTAATAGTAAAGCATCCGTTATATTTTTCCAGCAATCGTCTTATCCCTCGTCTTTCAACATTGCTGTCATCAACAATCAAAATACTGTACATACCCGACTCTCCATATACCTTGTTAAGTTCACTACATCAATTATATCAAATCCAAAAACTTTGTGCAATGCATATTTGTCTTTTGGAAAAATTTTATTTTTCAAGCTCAAACTCAGTTTCAAAAAACTTTGCAGCCCAGTATGAAACAATTGCACCTATATATGCATATGAGCAATGCTTTTCATCATCAAAAAACTCAAGCACCTTTGAAAAATCTTCTATTTGTTCTGCCGGAATATCCTTTTTGTCTCCAAGCATACGGATATAAACCGCCTCGGTTATGTTTCTTATCTGTAGAACTTCATTCCAAAGGTCAGTAAAGGGAACATAATACGAATAGCCCCCTATGAGAGCATTTCTTTCTTCTCTTGGTTGGAACCACTGCCACACATTTTGCGCCTTTTCGTCACGCCAATCACCAAAGGGGCTGTTGATTTTTTCATAATCAAGTTTTTCCCCGTCAATTCTGTACTCTGCAACCTTTTCAGCAACAAAATTCAGAATTTCTGCATATTTCTGCTTATATTCCACATCAGGTTCTGCCTCATACAACAGCTTTATCGAAACCTGCATCTGCAAAAAGCCGTACATTTCGGTTCTGGGATGAATCCTGTGTGTCGCAAGACGTATACCCTCATCTCTTATTTCCTTATACAAATCATACCAATGTTCATCCCGGCTTGTGTACCATGCAGCAAGATAAATCATATGTATGCGATTAACTTCGTGTCCCCAAAGGGTATCGCCCCACATATTGCACACAAGACCACGTTTGCCGTCTTCACGAAGGTAATCGTATTCGTTTTCTTTTGTAATATTCTTTTCAGCACGCTCCGCAAAGGACACAAAAACGTCCGTTATCCATTCCTTGTCCTTTTCTCTCATCATACTGCTTGTGTAGTAATGAAACAGACCATAAATACACTGGGTGTACTGGTCACGTGAGCTGTTTATATAATGGCTTTTACCGTCAAAGGGCGACACGCCTCTTGCCAGATAACCTCTGTCATCCGAAACGGTTGCACAAAGTCTTATACCCGCCAAAAGCTTGTCGGCAAGGTCAAACAGCTTTTCGTCCTTTGTCACTTCATAACGATAAATCACCGCATCAAGCATCAAAGGATTGTTGAGCATACAATCCTCCATTCCCGTGCCCCAACCGCAAGGGTTTGGAATCTGCAACGCAATTTCTTCAAGAGTGGGTAAGGCTTTTGTCAGCGCATCTTCATCATATCCTTCAAGGAAATCGTATATCAGATTTGTTTCCTTACAAAGCATTTTGTGTTCAAAATGATTCCAGATTTTTTCCATTGTACATCCAATGTTTTTCATATTGTTTCCCTCACTTTATATTTTTTCTGTATTCACCCGGTGTCATATGATATGTTTTTTTGAAAAGTGTAAAAAAGTAATTCTTCGATTCAAAATTCAGCTGAGACAAAATCTCATCAATTTTGCTATCTGTATACCTGAGCAACATACCGGCAACCGAAAGTTTCCTTTCATTGACTATCTGCGACAAAGGCTTTCCGTATTCCTTTCTGATTATCCTTGAAGTCTGCTTTTCACTCAGATGCAAAGCCTCCGCAACCACAGACAATGTTAATCTTTCGGTGTATTTTCGGTTTATAATATCCTCAATAACGTCAATATATACCTGAGGCTTCTCATATTCACCGCCGCCAAAATCACAGATTCTGAGTTTTTCAATGATTTCTGTAACAATTAAAGAAATCAATGCCGACAGCTTATCAGCAAAAAATGCGCCACCCGATTTGTAAACATTCAAAATCTCCTGTGTGTAACATTTCATTTTACTATCCATTTCAAGCCATTTAATATTACCGTCAATTTCCATTGCAGAGTTCAAAAGTCTGAACGAAAATACTTCGCCTTCTGTTTTTGCGCCCATATAAAAATGCTTTACCCCTGCTGGCACAACAACAACCGAATCCGAAATTTCAAAAACTGCCTCAGGTGTCGATAGCTTTATTGTATTATCAGACACAAGAAAAATTTCACAATAATTATGATAATGTATCTCCTTTATTCTGTCAGATAAATTTGCACCATTGTCATAACAATATGTTTTCAGGCAATCTGCAAAATCAAGACGGATTTCCGTTCCTTTTATTCTAATTGCAATATTTTCAATACCGCATTTTAAAGATTCCATATCATCACTCCTCTTTAGCCTGACAGTCATTCAAAAATCAAATATAACATTCCATTTCCTTTATTTCTATCTCGTCAGTATAATTCAGTGCGACTCTTATGGGTTTTCCATCATCGTCAATCGGTATCCGTGCCAAAATTTTTTCAGCACAAGCGCCTGTACCTTTGGATAAGCAAACATAAACACCGACAACTTTTTCATTTACTTTTACCTTAATCGGAACCTGTGCCAACTCAGGGGCTGTGCACACATATCTAATCTCCGCATAAAATTTTTTATTTTCTTCTGTATCTATGGTATATTCCTTATCGCTTACTACATCTGTGCATTTACAAAGCAACTTTGTTTCAGCATTTTCATATGCTTCTTTATATTCGCAACCCTTTTCCATATACCGTTCAAAGGTTGGTGTGTTTAAAATTACATTCAGTAAATTCACAGCATTTCTCTGAAGCTGTGCACGGGTAATCTCACCCTCTTCCAACGCCAGCAATATTTCGCCAACAACATCTTCCACAGAGACACTTACCATATACACATCATTTTGGGAAATTATCTGATATTTTTTCTCTCTTATATTTTTCTCATTTTCATTTGTCTTGGCACCCCAGTCGGTCATAACCGCCCCGTCATAGCCCCATTCATTTCTCAAAATTTGTGTTGCTAAATCATAATTTCCGGCTGCGTGAACACCGTTAATCCGATTATATCCGGTCATAATCATTCTTGTTTTTCCATCTTTTACAATCATTTCAAATGGTTTCAGATATATTTCTCTCAGGGCTCTCTCCGACACAAGTGAATTGGTAAGAGACCTTTCAAATTCCTGATTATTTGCCGCAAAATGCTTTACCGTTGCAGTTACACCCGCCTTATCAAGTCCCGAGCATACTGCCTTTCCAATCATTCCGCTCAAATACGGATCTTCTGAATAATATTCAAAATTTCTACCGCACAGCGGATGTCTGTGAATATTCACTCCTGGGCCTAAAAGTCCATCCACCTTTTTGTAATAGGCTTCCATTCCCAGATACGAATACAATTCCTCCACAAGCTTACAGTTCCACGTGCACGCCAACAATGTTCCAATTGGAATCTGAACAGCCGTATCACCATTATCGAAGCGCAATCCTGCCGGTCCGTCTGTTACACATATTGCAGGTATTCCGAATTTCTGCAATTCCTTGGTCAGACCGCCAATAGCCCCAACACATCCGGGTCGTGTTTTGTCACTGTGCATACCTTCACCCTGTGATATACACGCCAAATCAAAATCACTTAACTGAGATACAAAATCCTCTATTGTGACATTTCCGTGATATACATCAGCCAGCAAATATCCTCTGTCACCCGTATATTCAATTTCTTTAAACGTACATTCAGGCGTATGAAATTCACCTTTTTCTACAACTTCAAACTCTACCTTGCCATTTTTGTTAATCATGCGTTTAAATGATTTGTTCGGCAAAAGAGCTTCCGACAACCTTTCTGTCACTTTTGTCTGAGGTTGATGATATGTATACACTTTTTGAGCATCACGCACATTATTTCCCACATAAATGCCATACTCACCTTCTTCAAGCACATAGCAGGATTTGTTGCCTGTAACACCTGTATCATCATAGGTAGCCATATCCTCTGCATTAAAGCTTATAACAATTTTTTCTGACTCACGAGGCTGTAATTCTTTGGATTTTGCAAAAGCTACTAACGTTCTTGACGGATATGAGATTTTATTATTGTGTACAGAAAAATACACCTGAACAGTTTCCTTACCTGCAAAATCACCTGTATTGCCAACGTTCAGCATTATTGTTATTTCGTTATCTCTGACATATGTATTCTCAACATCTATACTGAATTGTGTATATGAAAGACCATAACCAAAAGGATACATTACTTTATCCTTTTTAAAGGTTTCAAAATATCTGTAACCCACAAATATATCTTCCTCATATACGTTTTCGTCGGACGTACCAAAATTTGCTGCAGACGGATAATCCGATACAGAATACGCAATAGTATCACTTAACTTACCTGACGGATAGCTGTCTCCGCACAAAACATCTGCCGTAGCTTTGCCTCCATCCTGACCGCCCTGCCACACATATATAATGGACTGAACATCAATCTCTGCCGCCCAACCCATATCTATAATACAACTGGTATTCAACACAACACAAGTGTTTTTGAAAGAATTGCTTACATCTCTTATGAGTGCATACTCTTCGTCACAAAGTCTGTAACATAATTTTTCATCAGGCACATCCCTGCCTTCTCCTGCAATTCTTGAAATTATAATAAGAGCCTTGGCGCTTTCCTCTGCTGCAGCTTTAATAATTGACTCCGGCATAGGCATTTCGCCCTCGCTGTTTCTTGGACGTACGCTAAAATCGCTGTAATCAAGAGGGTTGGTTTTTGCCCATTCCTCATACGCTTCAACAACTCTTTGATTTATTTCCAGTTCTTTTTCAGTCAGACTGTCAAAAATATTCGTCGTATATTCAACATTAACATCTCCGCCTGAGCCCCAGCCGCAAGGAACATAATCACGTTGCATCCTTCCGAAAACCGCAACATTGTCCCCTTTTTTCAAAGGCAACATTCCGTTATTTTTCAGCAGAACACAGCCCTCTGCAGTTGTCCTTTCAGACACTTTATGAATTTTATTTATATCTTCCGGTGTCATGTGACGCAATTCAAGCCCATTAACTATCCGTTCACCAATCATTGTCTCATCCTCCAAACACATTACTATATTGAAAAGTATATCATGTAACGTCGTTTGGCTTCAATATAACATTTGACAGATTAGTATAAATTTTTTCGCTTGACTTTTCAAATTTGGTACATTATTAACAACAGCTATTGAGCAAGAATGTTTTCAAAGAATTTTCGGTCGGTTTCATGGCACACAGTTGATATTTTGCAGTTTCGCACCCAACTCCATTCCCACTCAAACCAGTTAAATTCAGAGCTTTCTTTACCCTCAAGCTCATCAGCCCTTTGTTTCAGCCATAGCTCCCAGCGTTTTTTATAGAAAGTACCAAAAAGCTGTGACCACTGGCGATTTGAATAATCATGAAGACTGCCTGCCTCCGATTGATTATACGCACCCCATGTTGTAACCAGAGCTTTTGCGTTAATTTCATAAAGCCGCTGCGAAAAATCATCTGCAATGGGAGCCAAAGCTTTTGCCGAGCTCACCCATTTTTCAAAATCATAGAATTCACTGCCTGATGTAAGTTTTTCCATGGAATCAACTATATTCAAAAAACGTTCAGCCTTTTGTGCAAAGCCGTTACGGTCTTTTCTGTTATATGCTCTTTCGATTTCCTCATAACAATCCTGTGCCCTGTTTGAAAGCACCTGCTGAAAAACAGTTATCAAATCATACATAAAACATTCAGAGTTCTTCAACGCTTCATATTCACCAAGGAAATACCCTGCCGCTTCTTCAAGAAGTTTTTTGTCATATGATATAACCGCATTTCCCCATGCCGATGCAGCCTTAATTCCAAAGTCAGGTCTTGCATTGGCAATACATTCGGGTGCACCCTGTCCAAGCTGATTAAATTCCGCCTTATATACCGTATTTTTCAGTATCATCCATGCTTTCAACAAATTGTCATTCTTTGCTCCATATCTTCTTTGAATATATTTTCCAATCCACTCATCCAAATTGTTTTTTTCAAACTTTTCTGAACTTTCCTGCCATATACTCTCAAAGAAATAGTCATACAGCACAGGATTGTTTCCGCTTGCCTCAGGGGTTATCCCTATTCCCTTAATACACTTGCAGTTGTTAAATGCCTCTGGAAGATTTTCTTCAAGATTATCAAGATGACCATGCAGCCCAAGTCTCCCGCCAAAATTATTCAGCATACAGAACACCCACGGCGTAAAATTGAATTCCTTATCATAACCATAACTAACCTTATTGGGCTCACCTTCACTGTAACGAGGCAGTTTTTCAGCATACAAATCGAGAATCAAAGCGTGTTCCTTTCCATTTTCAACATCTGCAAGCCCCTCAAGAAGTTCAGAACGGGGATTTCCCTCCCATGCCTGAATAATCCACACAGCATCCTTTCTATAATTCATCATTTCTTTGAGAATAACAGAAGAAATCTCGCGTGGCAACATATCCGCCGTTTTTCCGCCCTCATGGAAAGGGTCTGTCGCAAAATAACAGGAATTGTCACCGTAAACTTCCCTTTGGCTCTCATAAAACAGCTTTGCATATTTCACATAACTTTCCGAAGTAGTTCTTATCATATGCGGTCTTTGAAAAGATGCCCATGTTCCCTGAGGAATGATGTCTATATTCTTGTCATACTCCTGAATATCCGTAGGAATCATACCACTGTATCCTTGAAGAACAGGCATCATCCCCAGCTTTCGCATAATATATTGGTTTTTTCTTGCAAGCTCAACCCTTTTTTCAAACCAATCATCATGAACAGGTCCTCCAAATCCAAAAAGGTTGCTCATGTAAGCCCATGCATAATATGCAGGTCCTGTAATAAAGTTTTTTATACTCTTTCGAGAATACCCCAATTTTGTGAGGAATCTTCTCCACACTTCTTCCTGTGCTGTTATATCAAGAACAACATTCACTCCATTAAGAGCAAGCCAATCCAACTCTTTTCGCCATTGTTCCTCACCCCAAAATGGCATTGAGTAAGAAAAAGTGCAATAATTATAAGCATACCGAACTTTAGCTTTCGTTGCTTTTCTTATACTGTTTACAGGTTTAACCGGTTTTTCAGGCATATTCACCTGACTTCCCACCTGAGAAATATGAACATTGCAAAAATATTTAAGATAATAATTCAAACCCGATGCAAGCGACACTCCACTATTTCCGCATATAACAATTTTATCCTCCAAACTGGTTATTTCAAAAAATTCATTATTCTCTGCCAAAAGCCTGAAATCAAACCAAGCCTTATATTCCGCTCCAAGATTACGTTCCACAATGCCAAAAACCTCTGCAATGGTATCTTTTTCGGAAATTTCGCAATTATATGCAGATTCTTCAAAATTTTCTGTATATATTTCATATTCAGCATACAAAGGATTTTCACTTCCTTTCCCCTCACAGCACAGCTTTTTCAAAGGCACCTGAATATTCTCACTGTAATACTCAACAAAAACACGCAAAAACCGTGCTTCCTTTCCGCTCAGTTCATACACATCACCCTTTTCGGCATCACAGGCTGAGCAAGAATCTTTGTTTGCAACAAGTTTAAAATTGCAACCGTCAACACTTGTATATAAAGTATATTGAGTATATCCCGACTTTGCTGTAAAAACCGAAACTCTGTCAACATACATATTTTCCTGCAGATCAATATCAAAAACGCAGGGATAATATTTTCCCTGTGCCAACTTTTCAAAATCAAAAGCTTTACTAATCATCATAATTCAACACACCTTTTAATGTAATTAAATTAATTATATCATAATCAGTCAAAAAGTAAATTAATTTTTAGTACCTGTTTCTTTTCGGAATGTCTTATTTGTGAATTGAAAAATACCTATACTTGTTTTATAATAACTCTATAATATAATAAATCTATAACAAAAAAGGACGGTGTATTATTATGTTACATCTCGAAGGATTACAACCACTCTGGGACGAATATCTGGTGGATACAATGCACTCAGATGCAACCCTTTCGTCCAATAAGCCCGAAAGAGTTGGCGTTTGTCTTCGTTTTGACTCACCCTGGGAGGGCAAAGGTTCAATTGCATATAACAACATTCTGCGCGACGGTGGAATTTACCGTATGTACTACCTTACTCTTTTTCCCGAGCATTTGCCCAAAAACGACAATTTTCAGTCATACATATGCTATGCCGAAAGCACCGACGGAATAAACTGGTCAAAGCCAAATCTTGGTCTTTGTGCACATCAGGGTGATTTCAACACCAATATTCTTTTTGACAGAAGCACAAACGACTGGGACAACTTCTTTGTTATGAAGGACGAAAATCCCGCTTGTCCTCCCGAACAAAAATACAAGGCCGTTGCAAGCTGGTCAACAAAAAATGTTCATGGTGAGGGTGGATATCTTATGTGCCTTATTTCTCCCGACGGAATACACTTCACCCCCTATAAACCAATTGAAACCACAAAGGACTGCGACTCACTGAACATAATTTACTGGGACAGACACAGAAAAAAATATATATGCTATTTCCGAGGCAGGCACGAAAAGCCCGAATCCGAATGTACACGATTCAACGAAAGCGTCTGTCGCAATATCCGCATAACCGAATCTGACGATTTTGAACATTGGAGCGAGCCTGTACGAATTGACTTTAGCGGTGCTGACGACTATCCCCTTTACACAAGCTGTATAAGTCCCTATATCTTTGATGACAGATATTATATCGGTTTTCCCACCAGATATGTTGAACGCCACGGATGGACAAAAAACTATGACAGACTTTGTGGAAAAGAACAGCGTCGCAAGCTTATGGAAGTTCATCCCCGAATCGGACTGACAGTTACCGACTGTGTGTTTATGAGTTCCCGTGACGGCTTAAGATGGACAAGATTTGACGAAGCCTGTATGCTTCCGGGGCCCGAGCATGACTACAACTGGGTTTACGGCGATTGCTATCCCGCAATTGGTTGCATAGAAACCGAAAGCCGCTCAGGTGGTAAGGATACTGAGATTTCGATATATGCCCCCGACAACCATTTTTCGGACATTCCTGAAACCTTTGTGCGTTATGCATACAGAAAAGAAGGCTTCGCATCATACAAAGCCGATTATAAGGGCAAAAAGCTCCGTACCAAGCCTTTCACCTTTAGCGGAAAGGAATTGGAAATGAATTTCAGAACCTCTGCAAGAGGCGGTATAACCGTAAAATTCCTTGACGAGCACTCTATACCCATTGAAGGCTATACAAGCTGTGAAATTTTCGGTGACTCAACCGCACGTATCATTGATTTTGAAAAAGAGCTTTTCGAACTCAAAGGAAAGCCCGTTCGACTTGAATTTGAAATGTGCGATGCCGAGCTATATTCCATAAGATTTAAATAGAACTCATTTATTAACGGAGGTTTACCGATGCGAAAAAAACAATTACTTAACGGCTGGTGGGATTACAGAATAGGCAAAGGAAATTTCACCAAAAAGCTTATCCCCTATTCCGACTTATGTGTTGGACTGAGCGAATGTGTTCTCAGATTCAACGCTGAACAAAAAGAATCCAGAGCTTTTCTGGTTTTTGAAGGAATTACCTACAATGCAACAGTTGAACTGAACGGCATCTTTTTAGGTGAGCTTTCCCCCTACATTGAACACAGAATAGAAATCACAGGCATCCTGAATGACACAGATAACTGTTTGTCTGTTAAAATATGTGATACCGGTCTTCCCTTTGGTCCCTCTGCCGGATGGGAAAACTACAGTGGCATTATTCGTGATGTATATATTGAATACACCAACAGCTCCATTATTACAGATATTTTCTGGCACACTGCACTTTCCGAAGACTTCAGTAATGCCAAATGTTATATTGATTACAAAACTGATACCCAAAATGAAAATACCGAGCTTTATGTTATCCTCAAAGATTCAAGCGGAAACATCGTCAGTGAAGGTATTGCAGCTACAGACGGTAACCCTGTATTCTGTTTAGATAATCCAAATTTATGGTCTCCCGACACACCTTACTTATACACTCTCGAATGTAAGCTTTGCACTAACGGAAAATGCACGGACACCACGACTCAAAATGTAGGCTTTAAGGATTTCAGAGTAAAAGGAAAGAGATTTTATCTCAATGGTAAACCGTTTTTCATTCTTGGTGTGAACAAGCACGATTTATTTGGAGATAAAGGTCACACCTATTCCGAAGAAGAGCTTCTCAAGGATATGCAAATGATAAAGGCAACAGGATGTAACTATGTCCGTCTTGTGCACTATCCTCATAACAAAAAAGTTATTGAAATAGCTGATAAAATAGGCTTACTTGTTTCCGAGGAACCGGGGCTCTGGTGGTCTGACATGAAGAACAAAGAAACCTGCGACGGTGCGTTGAAAGCTCTTGAAGGAACAATAAAACGTGACAGAAATCACATCAGTATTGCATTCTGGCTCAGTTTCAACGAATGTAGATTTACTCTGGAATTTCTAAAGGATTCTGCTGAGCTGGCAAGAAAAACCGACCCGTATCATATGGTTTCAGGAGCAAACTGTATGGATCTGGAAATGACAAAGGAAAATTTTCTCAAATGTGGTTTTGATTTTTATACAATGCACCCCTATTCCCCCACTGTTGACCGGATTATCGAAAGTACTGAATTTCTTACAGAAATGCCGTTACTCTTCACCGAATGGGGAGGATATTACTGCGACCGCAATGAACGCCTTTTCAGAGAATTCATCCAAACAATCGTTAAGTTAAGCAAAAACGCCGAGGACAAACCGACTCTTGCTGGTGCTGTTTTTTGGGAATGGGCAGAAACTTATGACTTTAACCGAGGTGAACCCGCTTGTGTTGACGGTATCCTCCATGAGGGGCTTGTTGATATGTACAGAAATCCCACACCAAATCTTCACATTTTCGTCGAAGAATTCGCCAAGTTAAAAATACCTCAGATATTTGCGGGCAACTCTATGCATATTGAAAACATTAATTTACCTGAGGGCGAATTAAATTCTATTTCTTTGGAATCTGTCGAATATCAGGAAAAAGCATGGGAAGATATGCTGAATGACGCAGTCAGACCAATCAAGGATTATACATTGCGTTCGGTAAGAAATATCAAAGTCGGTCCCATTCTTCCTGAGAGTGTTTTTCATATAGGCAATATGCCCGTAAGCCTTGCCCGCAAGCCTTTTGTCCTTTCGGAAAACGAGCTTGTTATACCAGTAAATGACAATATTCAGGAAATATTCGTTATCGGAAACACAAGTATGCCTGTAGGCTTTCCCATCGAAAGTGAATACGGCGAAGAAGTTGCCGAATACATTATCGAATATGCTGACGGCACCACCGATATTCACAAAATGAAGAATGGTTATGATATTACAACCGCAACCCTCCTTCACGGTTCGTCAAGAATAAATCCTATTGCCGCAAACAGTCAGCGGATTATAACTTTCTCTTACGACAAAAACTGGGAACAGTACCTAATTAATCTCGGCTGTATTAAAACAGACATCTGTAAAGAAATTAAATGCATCCGTATGTGTTGTATAAACAAAAACTTCTTCCCCTTGCTATACGGAATAAGTATAAGAAAATAATCATTTTTTTGCACTATAAAAACACAGATCGACAAATTAATGTCGGTCTGTGTTTTTTGTTATTTACTCATTTTATTGTAATACTCCAGAATACCGTTATACAGTTTGCTTCCTTTTTCAAGTCCGCATATGGTTTCAAGGATCTCACCGGGAGTGTTGTTTTTTCTTATTTCATCCCATTCTTCTTCGCCGTCGTTGGTATACTTCAGCATTACTGCCGCGGTTTTTTCAAGAACCGATGTGTCTTCACCGTATTTGTCAATAACCAGCATGGGGCCGATTATACGTTCGGTTTTTCCTAACTTGCGTTGGGGCTGTCTTGCATTTCTCGCAACAGTATCAACAATTGTTGTATCGGTGAACTTGTTTCTTGACAAAAGTGCAAACTCAGCCTGATCCTTTTCGTCATACCCAAACTCCTTGCACAGCACCCGATTTGTAATTTCATAATTTTTGTCAAGAAGAGCCAGAATTTCCTCATCGTTCGCAGCCTGACCGTAATCGGTGTAGCCTTTGTTCCAGCCAAGATATGCAATAATACAACTTGCCGCATTATAGGTAAACAGCTTTCTTGTGAGGAAATTACCGAAATTTTCAACAGGCTTTACACTCTTCATTTCCGGAACATATCCCTCAAGAAGCTCTGCATCGCACTGAAGATATGGATAATTTTCGGAATTAATGTCCAAACCGCCGTTGTCAATTGTGGTACAAAATACCGTTGCTTCACTGACCGAAACATTATCAAGTCCGATTGCCTCCTTCAAGGTTTTTGACGGTTTTGATGCGTTTTCGCAGGTTATTATGTAATAATGCTTATTCTCATCAAGTCTGCTTTTCAGTTCAGCACCCACATCCTTGAGATTAGGACCGCAAACCGAAACAAAAATCAACTCTGTATCCGAAAAATCTGCATTTTCCCAATTGGTTATTTCAAAATCCGACACGTTAATCTTTTCACGAACATTTCCGAAAAAGTTTACATCAAAAGAGCCTTTTTCCTTCATTCTGTCCACAAGCTCCGAATCCTTGTCGATATACTGAACAAAAGCTCCTGCCTCTGCCATCAGTCTGCCCACAAAGCCTCTGCCGGTTTTTCCTGCACCGATAATTGTAATTTTACTCATTGATGTAGCCCTCCTTTTTCAAAAGTTCAATTTTCTCCTTCACAAGCATGCCGATTGAGCCATTGGGGTCGAGCTTGCACACATTTTCAAGAATATAGTCAATTCCTTCATTTCTTCGCATTTCACCCAGCTTCACCGCAAATTCGTCTGTATCGCAGGTATAGTACATTGCCGCCGCAATTGCAAGACACAGATTTTCGGGAACAATTCCGCAGGATTCAACCAGTCTTGCAGAGCCTACCAGACGGTCATCAGGGCCAAGCTTGCGTAATGGGTCACGGGCGTTTCTCTCAATGAAGTCTACAATTGTGTAGTCCTGAAGCTTGTTTAATGATGTTCTGGTGAATGCCCATTGGTCGTCATAGTCAATTCCGTGCTTGATCGAAAGTGCCTTGGCTGTTTCTTTATATACACCGTCAAGAATTTTCAGTATTCTTTCATCATGTGCCGCATCAGCAATCTTTTCAAAGCCAAAAAGCGCCCCCACAAAGGAAGTTGTTCCGTTTGCCGCATTGTATGTATAGAACTTTCTTTCAAGAAATCCCGTAAATTCCTCAATCAGCTTGAGACCCTTTATATCAGGTAAATTTCCTTTTAATCTTGATGCATCAAGGGGAAGTTCCCAGAAATTCTGAACATTCACAACAAGAGGATCCTTTTCCAGAAGCTCAGCACTTGATTCAATGGCACTTCTCATAATAACTGCTTCGGTTATTCCCACATTATTTTCAAAGTATTCCTTTGCCTCAACCGAGAGAATCTCCCAAATACCGTCACGAAGAATATCCGCAGGCTTCTTCCAGTTTTCACAGGTAATAAAATTAATCTTTTCGCCACATTTTGCTTTTTCCTCAATACCTGCCGCCATAAAAGGAATAATTTCCGCAAGATTTTTTCCGCCAACAGCATTAAACACCGCATCTGCCTCGGCAATCGCCTTTGCAATTTCCTCTTTTTGTGAGAATTTCAAAGCCTTAACGCCCTTAACAACGCAATTCTCCTTTTCGTTTCCAAGAATATTTACTGTATACTCACCCCGCTCATTAATAAGGTCGCACAACTCATCAACCTTTTCAACAAAGACAAAGGGAATATCGCTGAGATAAAGTAAATGTCCGATAAATCCTCTTGCAATTTTTCCTGCGCCAAATATAACACAACTCATTTTTCTGTCTCCTTTAACCTTTTATATTTATCCTTTAATGCAGGATAGATTTCTTTGTATATCTCAAATCTTTTCAGCAACAGCTCACGGTTTAGATTGGGCTTATAGGTGCAGTCCTTTACGACCATATCCGAAGCTGCCGATTTAACACTGCCGTACATTCCATTTCCAACCGCCGCAACAACACAAGCCCCCAAAGCCGAAGTATCAGCAATTTTAAGGGTTGACACCTCCGAATCAAAAAGCGTTGCCTTGATGCTGTTCAGAAGCGGATTTTTTGAAGCACCGCCGCTGACCGTAACTCCGCCGCACTTTTCATCCATTAGCAGTTCATATATGTGATAAATGCTGAATGCAACACCCTCCAAAACAGAATAAGCAAGCTCCTGTTTTGTTGTATCTGCCTTGATTCCAAAAAATGTTCCCGTTGCCTCAGAATCAAAAATAGGGGCACGTTCACCGTTGAGGTAAGGCGTGAAAATCGGTGCATTTTTACAAAGTTCCCAACTCAGACCGTCAAATCCAAAATTCCTTATTCCAAAATCAAGGGATGTTCCGCTTGCCGCCGTAACGCCATAATTAACCGACTTTCCGAAATACTCGCTTGAAACCAGCATAGTTTCGGAATCAACTCGTGACTTTATCACTCCCATATGCTCGCTTGTTCCGGTAATATCAAACACCTGATTTTCTTCAAGAATACTCATACCCAGAAGTGATGCATAAAAGTCATTCAGTCCGTTGAAAACAGGTGTACCCGTATTCAAGCCCGTGAGTTTAGCGGCTTCTTCGGTAATTTGTCCGCACTCCGAAAAAATATCCCTGATTTCAGGAAGCACCGACTTTTCTATCCCCGTTTCATCAAGGAAGAACTCACTGTAACCACCATTTTCCATATTGCAAAGTCCGCGCCATGAATACTTGTCGGTATATATTTTCCCCGTGAGAAACTCCATTATCTTTTCCTTTGGCTGGCATATTTCACGAATTTCTCCAAAATTCCTTTTTATGTACAGCAGCTTTGGAATGGGATAGGATGTAAGCTTTGGATGCACCATTGAGATTTCTTTCACAAACAAATCCCGATTGTATTTTTCGCATATCTCCCGGAGCTCCTCCGCACCCTTGTTTTCGTTCCACGAAATAATATCCTTGCCGTTCACCACATATGTTCCCACCTGTGACGAAAGCCCCACAGCCGCAACATCACACAGTTTAAGCTTCTTCAAAGCCGAAACAAGTGCGGCGAGCCATCCCTCAACGTTTATGCTTTCATATTTCTCGCTGACAATCAAAGGGTCGTCCTCAAAGGTGTACTTCATCACCTTGACCGAGGAAGTCCCCAAATCTATTCCCAGAATACACCTATTCATTGACTATAACCGCCTTAACAAACCCAAAGGGGCGTTTTCTAGCATATTCAAGACCCTTTTCAAATTCTTCAAGCTTCAATCTTTCACTGACAAAGCCCGAAACATCCACCTTTCCGTCCGCCATAAGAGCCATAGCTTTTTTGTGCATATCCCAGTTGTTTCCTGCACCTACCATTTTGAGATTTTTGATATGTATATCATCAATTCTTATATTCATCATTTTGCCTTTTCCATAACCGGCAAGAGCAATCGTTCCGCCTCGTTTTAGCATTCTGAGACTCATCTGAATACATCTCTCCGCACCCGTTGCATCAACAATCAAATCAGTGCCTTCGGGATGATACTTCTTTATTTCTTCTTCAGCATCAACCTCATCGCAAGAAATTGTGGCATATGCCCCCATCTTTTTTGCAAGGTCAAAACCATTTTTTGTTCTTGCGCAGACAACAATCCGCTGAAGACCCATAGCCTTTGCAACCGCAAGGACACAAAGTCCGATTGACCCTGCACCAAAAATCACCAAAGTCTGTCCAAGCTTTGCATGAGCTTTTTTGAGAGTGCCCAATGCAACACCCACAGGCTCACAAAGACAGGCAACATCAAACGGAACATTTTCTGCCTTCTCACAAAGACCATATGTGGGAACAATCATATATTCAGCATAAGCGCCGTTTCTCTTGAATCCGATTTCTTCAAAACTTTCGCAGTAACGCCATTCCCCCCGTCTGCAAGCCTCACACTTAAGGCAAACAACATCAGAGCTTCCGATAACACTCTTGCCAAGCCAATGCTCATCTTCCTTTGAACCCACAGCGTCAACAATACCGCTCCACTCATGACCGGGAGTTATGGGATAATTTGCCGCAATATTTCCATCAACTATTTCCAAGTCGGTTGCACAAATTGCCGCCGCCTTCACCTTTATTCTGGCAAAACCTTCAGAAGGTTCAGGCAAAGCAACCTCTTTTATTCCCATTGCACCGTTTTTCTCAATCACTGCCGCTTTCATATATTTTCTCTCCTCCTTTACTTTACTCTTGACAATTATATCACACTGTGATATAATTGTCAAGAGGTGATTTATATGAATAAAAATTTTTATACCGAACCGAAGTTACTACCAAATCAAATCGGGCTTTTTTATCTCGGACAAGTTGGATTTATAATAAAATACAATGAACGGTATATTCTGGTTGACGGATATCTCAGCGACTATGTAGACAAAAACTGTTGCAGCGAAAATGTCAAATGGGTACGCAACTATCCTGCACCCATAAGTGCATCGGAGCTTGATTTTGTTGACTATGTATTTTGTACCCACGCACACTTTGACCACGCAGACCCATACACTCTTTCGGAAATCGCAGGGGTAAACAAAAAAGCAAAATTCATTGTTTCCGAAGCAATAAAGGATGTAATTTCACATTATGGAATTCCATCGGAAAATCTTTTGGGTGTCGAGTGCGACAAAAAAACGATTCTGGAAAACGGAATTTCCGTCACCGCCATACCTGCGGCGCACGAAGAACTGCACAAAGACGAAAACGGAAATTATTTTGAAGTGGGCTTTCTTTTTGAGTTTGGTAAAACAAGGATATTCCACGGCGGCGACGGTTGTCCTTATGACGGTCTGGAAAACCGAATAAAGGGGTGTGATATTCTTATTCTGCCCGTCAACGGCAGAGATTACTACAGAACTCAGGTCCTTGACATAATCGGATGTTTTGACAGCACCGAAGCTGCATTACTTGCACAAAACTGCGGGGCAGATTTACTTATTCCCACACACATCGACCTTTACAACGTCAACCGCATTAACCCTGCGGAATTTGTTGACAAGCTGTATGCGGTAAATCCTTATCAGAAGTTTCACATATTCGCACCGGGTGAACGTTATATTTATCAAAAGTAAATTGACAAATCAATCTGTTTGGTGATATATTGGTATAAATGAATATATCAGAGGTGATTTTTTGAAAAAGTATTTGGCTCTTGATGATATGGTGAATGCAAACTGTGCAACAGTTCTTGATATTATTCAAAAAAAAGGTACCATTTCACGAAAAGAAATTACTGAAATCAGCGAACTCAGCTGGGGCGGAATGACAAAAATCGTCAACAAGCTTCTTGAAAAAAGCTATATAATCGAAACAAAATCCGACAAAGGCACAACCAGTGGCAGAACACCCTGTGTTCTTTCGGTAAACACAGCAAAAAATTTTATTATCGGCCTTGACATCAATCTTACAGGTCTCAATGCTGTTGTCATAAATATGGCAGGAACGGTTTTAAAACAAATTTCCGCTCCTGCTCCACCCCAAAAATACGATGAATTTCTTTCGGGAATTATTGATTTTATCAGCAAAATATTTAATCAATTTGAAGAAAACTCCATACTTTCAATGGGGATTGCAATGCAAGGAACTGTTGACCACAAAAACGGTATCTCAGTAAAATTTCCAGACATTGAAAACTGGGAAAATGTTCCCCTAAAATATATTCTTGAAAAGACTTTCAAAATAAATGTTTTTGTGGAGCATGACCCGGACTGTCTGCTTTTTCCTCATCTCAAGTACGACAAAAAAGAAAATATTGTTCTTCTACGTCTTGACAAAAGCATCGGCATGGCTGTTGCCTTATACGGAAAAATGATTAAAGGCGAAGGTATTTTCGAAATTGCACATAACATAGTAGTCCCCAACGGGAAGCATTGTATTTGCGGTCAAAATGGCTGTCTTCAGGCATATATAAGTCCTTGTATGAAGGAAAACATTGTATGCGAATCGGAAACCGAAATGCTTGTTGAACCCCTTGCAATCACCATAAAAAATTTATCAAATATATTGTGTTCCGACAAAATTATTCTCACCGGAACATTGATGAAGCACAAACATTTGTTCGAACAACAGCTTGATTACCGACTCAAAAAACTTGCCTGCAACACCCACATCGAATTCTCGGAGATTTCCGGCTATGCAGAACGAGGTGCGGCGCTGATTGCACTTAACAAATCAATCAATACACTGAACATATAATTTGAAAAGCTGTCTGATTCTGAACCTCTCGTGTTCTAATACAGACAGCTTTTTGTTATTTTATTCAGTATTGTCAAGCTTTTACAGTTTTTTTAAGTAATGATACGCAAAATCTAATTTGTTGTAAAAAATAACTTTATTTGGCGTAATACACACTCTTCGGCCCCCATTGTTTCGCTAAAATATAGAACTTTTGCGAAAAAGTATAGACTTTTGCCAAAAGGTTTAAGTTTTGCCAAAAAGTATATAGACTTTCGCCAAAAGGTTTAAGTTTTGCCAAAAAGTACTAACTTTTGCCAAAAAGTATGACTTTCGCCAAAAGGTTAAACCTTTCAGCGAAACGATAATTTTGCGAAATTGTATCAATTTTGGAGCTTATAGACACAATCCAACCGAAAGGTTGATACAACGGAAACCGCTTGATTTCAAGCGGTTTCGCTGTTTTTACAGGTATTTTTCACTTTATTTAAAGCCACCTTTTTCTCGGTACAAATTGATTTTGACCCCCGGGGGGTCAAAATTAAAAGTTTTATTTTTGTCCAGACCCCCCTTGACCCACTTTGGGATTTTTAGACCAAAGATTTCACTTTTGTACAGATTTGGCGCCCCCCTCCCCCTTAAAAACGTATTAAAAATTATCACCAATTCCCCAATTATTAGGGAATTGGTGATAATAGTTACTTTCATAGCATAAGTGGTAGGCTTTAACCGTTTCAAAAGCAAAGAGTTATTAATTTGCGGACATATCTTAATCTGCCCAATCAAATATTGCCGATAATTATCCAACATAAACTCGTGTTGATTTTGCCGTATATTTGTTCACCGCTCCAACGAATTATGCCAATTATTCAATATCCGGAATCTTATCAAGGCGATATGCTTCAACAAGCGTCTGTTTTTTCGGCTTTATCCACTTTCCTCTGGTGAAATCAGGAATAGCAACCTGATGTCCGCCCATAGCAACAGAATCCTCACTCAGTGTTGTTATACACATCCAAGCCGCCGCATCATAAACATCAATAGGAACATCGGTCCGCTGTGCAACACTCTCAAAAAATGCTCTTAAAACAAGCCAGTCTCCGCCACAGTGACCGCCTTCGATTTTTTCATTAGCAAATCGTTTCCAAATTGGATGGTCAAATTTTTCCGCATACGCATCTGCATTCTCTTTTGCGTGTGCCCAATCAAATTTGCCCCAGTCAATATCACCCTCAAAATCATCTGAAATATCCATGAATACTGAATCTGTAGCTTCCTCAAAATACGCTTTTGTTCCGTGAATATTAAAGCCTCTTGAATAGGTTCTCGGCAGGGTTGTGTCCAATGTGAGTGTAATGGTTTCACCACCTGCACAACGAATTATTGTGGTTACCACATCACCCTGAGCAAAACGTGTGTTTTTCAGCTTTGGATTAACTCCGTCTTTAAAAGAAGCATAATCGTTCAATGCAACCGACTTTGATGCGATAGACACAAGCGACAACATCCTGTTTCCTCTGTTTATGTCCAATATCTTTGCAATAGGACCAATTTCATGAGTCGGATAATTCTCACAATTGCGAAGCTTATAATTTCTCAATCTGTAATGACGGTTTTCCTCACCAAAAGAAATCTCATATCTCAAATCATGATGATATCCGCCTTCACAGTGAACTATCTCACCAAAAATGTCTTTCTTCGCCATATTAAGACACATCATTTCACGGCGTGTGTAGCAGCAATTTTCAAGAAGCATACACGGCATTCCTGTTTTTTCACTTGTCCGCACAAGCTCCCAGCAATCCTCTATTGAATATGCCCCTCCTGCCTCTATTCCTACATATTTACCGGCTTCCATTGCAGCAACAGCAATTTCCACATGAGTTTCCCATGACGTGCTCACAATTACAGCCTCAATTTCACTCATTCGCACAAGCTCACGGTAATCCGCCGTACCCTTGGGCATATAACCCTTTGATTTATTTACAAGCTCTGCCGCATTTTTATATCTGTCCTCATATTCGTCGCACACAGCAACAATTTCAATATCATCCATTTTGAGTATGGAATTTTCGACTAGGTCAGTACCTCTCTGACCCAATCCTACAACTCCTATTTTTACTTTATTCATAAAACCACCCTGCCTTTAAATTATTTAGTTTTTATTTAATTCTGCCAACAAATACTCACAGTTCAGAATTTTTTCTTTAAGCATACCTTGTGTATAGTAATAATGATTAGCCGCTTCGAAGCCTATGGAAGGATTTCTGCGCATTATTGCAAAAAGCTCTTTTGAGATATCCGATTCAACACGCAGAACATCCGTCATCAATCTCTTATCCTCTTCATTCTCATTCTCAATGCAGCGATTTCTCAAGCGGATAAAACGAACCTGATTGTAAGAGGACTTAAACTGAATATATGTTGCTCTGGAAATATCTTTAAACTCACAGTCCGGCATATCCTCAAGAAGTTCAAGACCCTTTTCCCAGAGAGCACACAGTTTTTCCAACTGATTTTCAAATACATCTTCCGGATAAATGGAACGCCAGTGTTCAAGGTCATCAAAAGCATAGCACGTCATGGTCGCACTTTGTCCCGTCGGTTTAAGATACATCAGATTTGAAACTCCGCCATTTTGTGGTCCTAAATAAAGTGTATCTATATGGAACGGGAACTCCTTAAACGCATTACCGAAAACTTCAGTCGCCTTTCTCACCGTTTCGGCATATTCTCCATAAAGGCTCTTGTAGACAATATCATAATCCGGCTTTTCTTTGTTTTCTTCTTTAAAAAACAATTCGGAAACAATTTTTATATTAGGTGAAGGATAACCACCAAGAGTCCAACTGAGCATAAGGTGGTTTACGCCATTTTTTGCAAGCAACTCAACATTGTCAGTGAGAAGAGAATACACCGGTAAATACGGAATCGTCGAACATTCCCAGCTATTGTTTATCTGCAACTTAGCACAGGTTTCGTGACCTGTATTCTTTGCATACTCCCATTCTTCCAGCGCATGAGGACTTAATCCGCATACCGAAACCGAATAGTCATTAACTTCGCCTTTTATTCCGCCAACATGCGTCGGAAGCTCAGTTTCACGGTTTGACTGCAAAATAACATCTTCAGGCATAAGTTCTATGCATTTTTTTATCTCCTCCGGTGACATAAATTCACCAAGTCTCCACGACCAGTCCCATGCAAACACACGTATATCAGGATTGACTCTTTTTGCACTTTTGGCTATAATTGCATTTACCTCGGCAATAACCTCATACTTTTCACGTTTTGCACATCTCGGACAGGTCATTTCCGTATTTAAAGAATAGCAATTTGTTATATTTTCTGAACGGGTAATAGTAAAGAATCCGCCAATATCGGGCACAGCACGGCAAAGCCCCTCTATTGCCCCTGAAAGATAATTTTGAATCTTCGATGTAGAAGTACAAAGGCAACCATACCCATCACGCTTATTCCCAAGAAGATCGGGATATTCCTCAAAAAAGCTTAAAGGCATTGCTCTCGGTTCATTTATGTACAGATATATCTTTATTCCGTATCGTTTTGCCCTTTTCACAAACTCAGAAAGAATATTAAGACGTTTTTCCCAGCCAACTGAGAGCTTTGGATTAAAAGCATACTCATGCAACCGATATAAAACGGCCTGAATCCATATTCCGTTTATCCCAACCTTTGCATATTTTTCCAAAAGCTCATCAGGACAGTATACAGAGCTGTCAACATCAAGTGCATCATTATACAAACCACAAAATGAATATATAAACCTTGTTTTGAATACTGCACTGCGCTTATACACTTTTTTTTCAAAATTCAGTCCGCCTGCACACTGAGCCAAATCCTCCAAAAAGGTGAAGGCTCTTTGTATTCCTGCGCTGTCTGTCGCTTTTATGGAAATCATTTCTTCAGAAACACATATCTCATGATGCTCAGCGTCCTGCTTCTCTTCCAGAAAATCAATATAAATCATTCGACAGTTTTGCTTACCGTAATTTAAAGCAACTCCCCAACTTTCAGAGAGCGACTTTATAAAGCGTTCTGTCATAAAATTTACATTTTCATCATTCGTTCTGTTATCTATGCACCATGATTCGTCAACCGTAACATCACCTTTACACGTTAACAGAACAGGTTTTTTTGTTTCTCCGTAATGGGAATTAAAGAAATCAAAGGGTTTGCAATCAAACTTCTCTTCCAAATCCGCAAAACTTTCCGTAATAATTTTCTTAATTTTTTCAGTTTCCTTTTCCTGCTCATCAGTAAGCTCACAATATAGAATTTCAGGGCAGTCCGGCTTGGTCCAACCAAGCTTGATATCAAGAAAATCTTCTTCCTTGAGAACAAACGCAAGTCGTTCTGCATCAAAATCCAGAAGGGTCATCAACTGACTGTATGATATTAAATTCCAGTTCGCCTTTATTATGGATATATAACCACGCTCAAGCCATACAGAGACATCCCCCTGCGGTCCTAAACCCATTTTTTCTGCCTGCTTTTCTACATTCACAACATCAGTTTTAAGGCACAACGCTATTCTTTCTTTAGGTACGATATCCCAGTTTTTAAAAATAAACGCCTGCATTCTTGTAGGAAAATGCTCAAAGTCAAATTGATTTTCCGAAAGTTTGGGAAGGGGTATTGCTTTTTTGTCAATCATGGTATCTCTCCTCTACTACTTTATTTCTGATAAATCCGATATTTTTTTTATATGAATTGCTATTTCAGTTCCTGAATTTATTTCACTGACAACATCTACTCTGCCCGGAGCCCCGTAATAACAGCTTATCCTTTTTATAACGCTGTGTACTCCGTAACCTTTTTGTTTTCTGCCATTTTCGCCCTTCAAAAGATTATTGATTGTTTCTTCGCTCATTCCGTAGCCATTATCTCTGACCTTTATAATAACATCATCGCCACTGCCCTTAACCGAAATACTGATTTTAGCATTATCAACACCGTTCAACCCATGCAAAATAGAATTTTCTACAATAGGCTGTAAAAGCATTTTAATGGTATAGGTCTTCTTCAAGTCAGACTGAACATCAAATTCAAGGCTGATACTTGTACCGTAAATGATTTCCATTATATTCACATAACGCTCGATAAGCTTAAGCTCCTCCTCAATCGTTATAAAATTCTCGCCCCCGGAAAGCACTATACGATAATAACTTGTAAGGTTATCAATAATGTCGCTGATTTCATCCTCTGATTTTTCCATAGTACACCATTTTATGCACGATAATGAATTATATAAAAGGTGTGGATTTATGCTGTATTGCAAAAAATTCAATTCTGCATGCTGCTTTTCGGAATTTGCTTTTTCTACAGTTTCATGAAGCTGATTGTTTCTTGCAATCAGTTCCTTGAACTTTTTCTTGATTTGTACTATTTCATCATCGCCGTTTATGTCTATAAGCTCCGAATTATAAAGCAGATTATCATCCGAGCGAATCATATGAATAAAATCATCCAGCTCCTTTGTAGTTTTTCTGACAAATTTTTTAGAAATAAACTTTACTCCTATCAGAAAAATAATATAGATTATTATAAGCCAGACCATAATATTGTAGGTATCAGTCATAGCCTTATACATATCTGTATAAAATATAATTTTATCTCCGTTTATTGCAGTCAGCTCAATCTTATTGTCAGAAACCTGCTCTGAACTGCTGTATATGTGCGTACCATCAAAGGCGTTTAAAACCACGGTGTTAAATTCATTTAAAGGCACATTTTCAAAACTGTATATAACCTTTTCATACGGAATTTTTATTTCAAGCCATCCAAGACTTTCGGTGGACTTAAATATTTGACCGTATAACGACAGATACATATCATCAGGAGTTGTACCCCCATACTCCCACACAAAGGCATAATTTTTTGCATTTTTAATCTGCTCCCACGCCTTTTTCTTCTTCAGTTCCGAAATGTTATAAATATATGCATTTTCTATCGGGAAGTAACTGTTTGCATATATACACATCTGGTCGGGCATATAATTTTCGATTTCTTTAAAGCTGCTGAAATATTTTCTCACAAAGGTAATATCATCAAATGCATCTTGCATGGAATATTCCTCGCCAAATTGTAAAAGCTCGGTAATGAGAGGGTTTGTGATAATGTTAAGGCTAATGTCAAGATAGGAATTCAACTCATTGTCAAATTCCTTGCATATTGCTTCCGCCCGATATTGTGCATTGGTTAAATGTTCACTATAAGCATTAATAAATATACCCGCTCCCTGGATAATAAAAGCAGATGTAAGCACAACAATAAGGGTTATATATAAAACCGAACTTAATTTCTTTTGCATAGACTATTCCTTCTTTTCAATTATCGCCGAATTACGGTATTGACTTGGCGTTACACCCGTATATTCTTTGAACAATGCACTGAAATAATTTTTACTTTTGTACCCTAAATAATCAGAAACTTCATAAATTTTGTAGTTTCCCGTAGCAAGCATTTTTTTTGCCTGTTCTATCTTGTAATGAGTAAGATAATCAAATATCGTATATCCGGTTTGTTTTTTGAAAATAACATTCGCATGAACAGCGCTGAAATAAGTCTGCGAAGCAATCTGTTCAATACTTTTTAAGCTTGCGTACTGTTCCGCAACAATCTTTTTAATATCATTTACCAATCGTAAATTTCGGTTTCCTTTCTTCTCCTGAAGATATTCAACTGAAAACCTTAAAATATTTTTAAGAAGGTTTCTTACTTCAAAAATGGTATCATAGCGTGTGATTTTATCCCATACAAAAAACTCATCATCGAATATGGCATTTAAATTTTCACCCATTTCATAAAGTACCAGCTGAAGAATAGTTATTACCGTAAACACAAACCTTCTTACAGCAAACACCGACCGCATCTCATCAGTGGAAATATGCTTTTCCAAAAATACTTCTATATCCTCAATACTGTCGTTTTCTATAATAGTAAAAATCTCATTTTTGAGATTTGAAATATCGTAGTCAAATGTATCATTTGCAATCTGAACTTCCTTTGCAAAAATGATACTGTTATTCTTAGCGCAAATTCCGTTTTGCATGAACTTGTCTGCCACTTCAAACAAGTTCGGAACATCCTCATAAAATTCTGATACCCCGCCAATATACAACGATACATCTATATTCAATTGTTCATTTATCTCGTCTTTTATATGGTCGAAAACATCAATACAAACATTCGTTGCATCGTCAATATCCTCGGCATCATCAATATATAGCATTATACCGATTTCATTTTTTGCGTGTATAAACGAAATACACCTGAACCCGTCGATTCGGAGATTGTTAAGCAGGCTTACAATAAGGTTTATAACAAGATATTTATCCTTGTAATCGGAGTTTTCCGTCAGCTTATCAAAATTATTAATCTGCAAACCTGCAACCGCATGAAATCTGCGGATATCCAGAGCTAACGGAGACAGATTTTCATATTTTCCGTCAGGAATATTTCCATAAAACCAATCGCGGACAATCTGCTCCTTTATTATCGGAAGATTTTTCTTAATCTGATCTTGCATCTGTTCGATTTTGTTTTTCTGTATCTGTTCGGTTTCGCTGATGTTTAATATTTTAATTACACATTCCTTAAGCTTGTCAATATTAATCGGCTTAAGCATATATGCAAAAGCATTTAAATCTATTGCACTTCTTATATATTCGCTATCATCAAAACAGCTCATGAATATAAACTTTGCATCGGGCATACTTTTTAAAATCTTTCTTGCCATAACAAGCCCATCCATAACAGGCATTGAAACATCAGAAATAACCAGCACCGGTTTGATTTCCAGCGCCTTTTCGTAGCCGTCCTGACCATTTATAGCGGTGTATATTTCATCAAATCCAAGCTCATTCCAGATTTTAAGATTGGAAACACCGTTTCGTTCCCGCATATTATCATCTACAATTAATAACTTATACATCAAGAACCTCCGAACCTGCAGTTGTTTTGGTTTTGTGGCAGTGCGCACAACACTGCCGCAAAACCGATTTTACTTTTGTTACTTTTATTTACTCATTGTCCGCAGCAGCAATCAAATCTTTTATATATGTGATGGTCTTTTTAATATCCACAATCAGCTGATCACCTGTTATTTCACGTTCAATATAAAGGTCGCCCTTGTAACCCTGTTTCAAAAGCTTCGGCAGAAATACCGGGAAGTTTACGCTTCCTTCACCAACAACCTTTTCCTCGCCCAGAACATAGAAGTTATCCTTCGGATATACCGCATCCTTAACGTGAACACCCTTTATTCTGTCGCCGAAAATTCCCAGCGCATCTATCGGATTTGCTCTGCCATACATAATAAGGTTTGCAGGATCCAGATTTATTCCGAGATTGCTGTTTCCAACATCCTGAATAACTCTCATAAGTGTTACGGGTGTTTCCTGACCTGTTTCAAAGTTCAAATCAATTCCCAGTCCAAGACAGTAATTTGCTATATGTCTTACGCCGTTAACCACACCCCTGTACTCAGGATAGCACGGCTGTTCAGGCATAAAGCCCATATGTGTTGCAAGATTCGGTGCTCCGACCATAGCCGCAAAATCAGCGTGTTTTTTCAAATCGTCTATTCTCTTTTCACGATACTCAGCGGGGGTAAGACCCAAGGTGAGAGGTCCGTCCAGAAAATCCCATACCTGAGGTCCTGACCAGCCTCCCCACACCGAAGAAACAGCAATTTTGTCGCCAAGCATTTCCTTTACTTTTTCAGCATTTTCCTTTGTAGAATATTTTGTATCCCACACCGAAAGCTGAACACATTCAAGCCCAAGTTCAAAAAGCAAATCGGGGCCCTCATTCAGAAGTCTGTCAAGATTAAATATTACACCTATACGATTATTATACATAAACCATTACTCCCTTTTCAGCTGATTCTTTTTCTGCATAGGACAGTTCAACCGTGAGCATTGTGCTTTCAGGATTGATAATCTCACTGTCTCTGTCATTTTCTATACAATCAATAAACTCAAGCACTTCTGCCACATACATATTATTATACTCTGAACAGGGAATGCTGTAAACTGCTCCATCCTCAGGATATACACACACAGAACCGTCATCCTTCATTTCAAGTGTTGCCTTTTCACAATTCACAATTCCTCTTACCACAAACGGAGTTGTCTTTGCCATACTCCAGTCGGTCATTGTGGTTACGTAGAAGCCGTCATAGATAAAGTTTGAGCATATTGACTCATACTTATCCTTCACATGGCTTGCAGCAGATATAACACTTTTTGGCTTACCAAACATCCACTGCATCGTATCAACATCATGAACATGGAGATCAAGAACCGCACCACCGCTCTTTTCATAGTCCAAAATCCAGTTTTCCCACGACCAAAGGGGCTTTGGTGAGAATCTTGAAAACTCTGCTCTGATAACCTTGCCGAACTTGCCTTCATCAAGAACCTTTTTGAGATTTATTCTCGGACTTTCAAAACGGCAGCATTGTCCTATCTGCAGCTTTACATTGTTTCTTTTTGCGGCTTCAATCATATTTTTGCAGGTTTCCATGCTTATTGCCATAGGCTTTTCTGAAAATACGTGAATTCCCTTGTCCATAGCTTTTACAGCTATGGTTTCGTGGATGTATGTAGGAAGTGCTGTTACAACAAAGTCAAGTTTTTCCTTTGCAAAAAGCTCATCCACGTCGGTATAAAGATTAAACGCTGATACATCAATGGGTGCAGTATCTCCACCCAAATTAGTGGTGATTTCTTTTGTGAACTGTGTTTCATCAACATCACAAAGTGCAACCAGATTAATATCTGACTTAAATTTTTCCTTAATCTCAAAATAATTTCTGAAGTGTACCTTTCCAAGTCCGCCAAGACCAATAATAGCATAATTTAACATTTTTTCTTCCTCCTTTTATATTATAATATATCACAACAAACGGTTTCTATCAAAACCTGTATTCTTCAAAAACTCATTTGCAATAATCATCGCACCTGACTGATTGGGATGAACTCTGTCCCATGCAATGAAGCTTGAATGTCTGTGCTTGAAGTATTCGTCAAAAGCACTCTGCAAATCCACATATATACATCCATATTTTTCGGAAAGCTCCTTCAGGATTGCACCATATTCATCAAGACGTTTTCTGAGCGGATCCTCCTTATACGGCTCCATATACACCGGAGTCATAAGGAATATTCCCTTAGTTTTATCCTTGATTCTCTCAATCATTTCCGTAATATTTGCACGGAATTCCTCAGGGCTCACCTGATCCTCAACAATCGCAGGCGTATCAAACTGACGCCATACGTCGTTTACACCGATAAGAATACTTACCCACTGAGCATTTAATGCCACAACATCCTCATCAAAACGTTTGAGAAGATCCTTGCTGCTGTCACCGCTGTTTCCGGTGTTTGATATACGCAAATTAAGCTCTGGATAAAAAATATTCAAGAAGCTCTCAACAGTTCTCACATATCCGGGTCCTACACCCTCACCCAAGCCTTCGCCCACAGGCCTACGGCGTCCAAAGTCCGTTACAGAATCTCCTGTAAAAAGTATTCTGTCATTTTTTTCAAAAATCATTTTAAACACTCCTTTTTTTGTTAAAGCTCAATTCTTCCTAAAATAATGTCCATAGCAACCGATGAAGTATAAAGCGTTGAATTTTTATAATACTTAGTGGGAGGAAGCTCTGCTGTAACCCAATTGTCATAACCAATCTCAGCGAGTGCCTTCATAACCTCCGGATAGTTCACATCCCCCTCAAGCAAATCAACAAAGTTGTGAGTTGCAATCTGATAATCCTTGAAGTGAACCTTTTTGATTCTGTCCTTCAATCCTCTTATCCAATGTTCGGGATACCCGAACATCATTACGTTGCCCACATCAAAATAACAGTTTACATATTTACTGCCGATTTTATCAAGAAAATCATTAAACTCAACCGGTGAATTCAACAGCTTATTGTGCACATTTTCGAGTGCAAGATTCACGCCGTACTTTTCTGCATAGGGAGCAAGTTCTCCAACAGCCTCAAGTGCCCGTTCATATGCCTCGGTATAATCAACAGGCTCAAAGCCCGGAAGAAAATCACATCCTACTATGCCGGGAAGCACCAGGATGGTGTCACACTCAAGCATATTTGCCATTTCCAGTTGTCGTATAATATGTGCTTTCGCTGTCTCTCTGTTTTCACTGTCAGGAGATGTAAGCGAGTAAAGCCAGCAGGTTGAATCACTCAGACTGTACAGCTCAAGACCTATTTCCCTTGCATAGCTCTTAACCTTTTCTATATCGCTGTCCGTGGATGTAAAGTCAAGCTGCGAGCCAACAGTTATACTCAATTCCGCTCCGTCAAAGCCTGCTTTTTTTGTACAATCCATTTTTTCAAATAGTGTGTCTCCCAAAACAGACCCGATACACATTCCTTTTTTCATAATCATTCCCTCTCTTAATTGATATTATCTAAAAATGCCTTTATGGCATTTATCAGCTTGATTCTCACCTCAATAACCGAGGTGCGGTCAGCCGAAGCCCCCATATTCTGTACAGCTTCCGCTTCTTCTATTACAGAATTCAAGGTCGCTTTTTCATCTTCAGATGCATTGGGATACATTGCAAGTACATTTTCCGCCTCCAAAATCTTTCTTGTCAGATAATTCGGTATAAGCACCTCTTTTGTGGGCATTGAAAGAATATTCGGATTATTCTCTTCGATTGCGTTTCCGTACATATCCTCAAAAGTGAGAGAAACACGTCTTTGCGGCACCTTGCTTACGAGCGAAGCATAATCCCCTGTGAGTCCTGCACCGGCAATTATTTGCACTGCCTGCTCAGGAATATTAGCCCCTGCAAACACAATCGGAGCTTCAACCGTGCAATTTGCACCTTTGTCAACATAATATCCGTTTGTACTGTAATTATTTTTAACTGTCAGGTCATACTGTCGGTTTGAATGAATATGGAAAGCCATATCTATATCCTCAAACACGTTGTCATGTACATATGTATACGCCGAACCGCTGTCGGGATAATAAGCACCGTATGCATTCACCTGATTCTTGATGTAGTTTCCGAAAATCTCACTTCCGGGCTCCTGACCGAGAGTATATATTCCCCCTGCATCATAGGAACGCTGTGCGTAGTCCTCAATACGGTTGTTTTTCACAACTGTATTTTTGCTTGTTACGGAATCAGGCGTACCTGTCCAGCCCCAGCCAAAACATATGCCCGAATAGGGTATGTCACAAATATAGTTTGAACTGATTTCGGTTGCTTCGGTATAATATGCCTGTATGCCGGGAGCACCCCAGTTGTAATCCCCAATTCTCGTAATATAGTTGTTTGAAATTACGTTGTTTTTGCAAACCTCTTTTGAAGGAGTTGTCTCGTCATTTGAGATAATTTCAATCTCCGGCAAATAAAAGTAGGTATTTTTTGTTTTTCTGACTCTTACATAACGGTATTTTTCAGCATCAGTAACATACGCTGTTATATCTCCGCTCTCGGTATACTTTTCATCTGTAACATCACCAATGCTATACAGTACA
>JAZRMZ010000062.1:0-4926 GCA_045647905.1 Clostridia bacterium | reverse complement strand
TTCCGTACTTTGAATCATTTTTGTATGAATCGTTTTCGGTCAGGAAGTTTGCTGTATATATCTGAACTCCCGGTAAGTCAGTGAAGACATCCATTTTTATTTTTGTTTTATCCCCAACAAGTGTGCCGATATTTCTGAAACCTTCACCCTCAAGAACAAAGTTATGGTCAATACCGTTTTCAACAATAACAATTTGTTCATAATCCGATGCAAGTGAGGGGCCGATTTCCTTTGGTGATGTGAAATCCATTGGCGTATTCTTTACGGACAATATCTCGCCGGTGGGAATACCTTCTGTATCAGTCGGAGTGAAGAACTTGCTTTTGAGTTCAAATGTGTGGTTATCAATTGTGCCGCTGTCAGCACCGTTCAGGTTGAAGTAGGAGTGGTTGGTCAGATTCATAATCGTATCACAGTCGCAGGTTGCTTCATAGTGAATTTTCAACGAATTGTCGTTTGTTAATGTGTATGTGACCTGCACTTTTGCTTCTCCGGGAAATCCTTCGTCACCGTCAGGGCTGACAAGCGAAAGAATCAAAGAGGGTTCTTCATTGTCAACGGGTTTTACGTCCCAGATTTTTTTTCCGAAACCTATAATTCCGCCATGAAGATTTCCCTTGTGGTTGTTGACGGCGAGCTTGTAGCTTTTTCCGTTCAATGCAAATTCGGCATTTGCAATTCTGTTTGAATTTCTGCCAACAAGGACACCGAGATTTGCATCGTTATCCATATAATCTGCAGCATTCTTGTGTGCAAGCACAACATCTGTTCCGTCAAAAACAAGACTTTGTATTACACCGCCAAAATTGAGAACTTCCATCGACATACCATTCCTGTTTTCAATTTTATAGCAGAAAATATCTTTGCCGTCCAGTACATCAAATTTTGTAACATTAATCATAAAATTTTCTCCTTTATTTGAAATATTGATAGATATAGCACTTCAGCATACCGTTATACACTTTTCTTCGTTTATCCGCAAATGTACCGTAGAGCGGTTCAAACTGTTCGTGTGATGTGAGAATGAATTTTTTTGCATAGGGATATTCGGCAAATTTCCTTCCCATTGTCCGATAAAGTTTTTCACAGAGCTTTGCATCAAGTTAACGTTCTCCGTATGGTGGATTGCAGATAATAACACCTTTATCGGTAAAGGGCGTGAGTTTTGCCATGTCGCAAACATTGAATTTAATTTTGTCGGCAACTCCGGCATTTTCGGCATTTTTCTTTGCAATTGCAATGGCTTCCGGGTCAATATCCGATGCAAAAATCTGGGTTTTTGTATCAAGACGCATATTATCCTTTGCCTCATCACGGACATCTTTCCACATTTCCTTTGGAATATGATTGCGCCATGTTTCGGCAACAAACCGTCTTTTTATGCCGGGAGCGATATTGCAGGCGTAAAGTGCTGCTTCAATGGGGAGTGTTCCGCTGCCGCAGAAGGGGTCAAGAAAAATTCTGTCACCACGCCAGAAACTCAAATCAATCATGGAATAGGCAAGGGTTTCACGCATTGGTGCAAGAACACTTTTTTCACGGTAGCCACGCTTATAGAGATTTTCGCCGCTTGTGTCAATATAAAGAGTGATGACATCTTTTATAAGTGCAAACTGGATGGGATATAAAGGACCTGTTTCCTCAAAATGTGTTATTCCGTAATGATTGGAAAGCCTTGTGACAATGGCTTTCTTTATTATTTTCTGACAATCCGGAACGCTGTGGAGCTGAGATTTGAGCGAATGTCCCTTTACGGGAAATGCCCCATCTGCTTCGATAATGTTTTCCCAGCTGATTCGCTTCACTTTCTCAAAAAGCTCCTCAAAGGAGGTGGCTTTGAATTCCGCAATTCGAATCATTATACGTTCAGCACTGCGAAGGTTTATGTTAGCAAGGCAAATTGCCTCGGCATCACCTTCAAAAGTAACATTGCCATCCTTAACCTCGGTTGTTTCATAGCCCAGATGCCGCACTTCGTTTGCAACAATCTGTTCTGTCCCCAAAAGAGTGGGGATGGTAAGCAGCATTTTTTTCATAATTTATTTACCTTTCGGAGATATGATGTATTTTTTTAATTATATCACTGTATACAGATTTAGTCAAACATAAATTTGAAATCTTTTTGAAAATAATGGTTGACATATTTGAATTGATATGATATAATACAGAACGTTGTAAACCTATTGCTTAGTTTAAGGGTTGAAGATTCACCGCCTTATACCAAGCTTTAAGGGGATAAAAAATTATGGAGGTGAAACCAAATGCTGAAGGAAAGAAAAGAAGAAATCATCAAGACTTATGCTGTACACGAAGGCGACACAGGTTCTCCTGAAGTACAGATTGCTCTTCTGACAGAAAGAATCAATCATCTTAACGAGCATCTCAAGACTCACAAGAAGGATCATCACTCAAGACGTGGTCTTTTGAAGATGGTCGGTGTCAGAAGAAGTTTTCTTAACTATCTCATGAAGAACGATATCAACAGATACCGTGCAATCGTTGAGAAGCTTGGCTTGAGACACTAAAATACAAACAATTAAGTCTTTGTCCTTTGTGACAAAGACTTAATTTCGTATTTCAGCAAGAATCAGTATGGGATAAATTTCCCGAAAAACTACAAAAAATGAGAGTGTTTGCGCATTTAGCAGTTATAAATATTCTTTTTTCAGAGAGTATATTTATAAGTGCTAAAAAGGCAGACCTCTTGCAAAAAACAAAGGAGGATAAAATTATGAGCAGAATATTTGAAACAGAAGTTGCAGGCAGAAAACTCAGTATTGAAGTGGGTAAAGTTGCTGAACTTGCAAACGGTTCGGTTATTGTCAGATACGGTGATACCGTTGTTGTTACAGCAGCAACAGCATCAGCAAAACCCAGAGACGGTATTGATTTCTTCCCTCTGAGCATTGATTATGAAGAAAGAATGTACGCTGTGGGTAAGATTCCCGGAAGCTTTTTGAAGAGAGAAGGAAGACCTTCAGAAAACGCTATCCTTACAGCGCGTGTTATTGACAGACCTATGAGACCTTTGTTCCCCAAAGACCTCCGAAACGATGTTTCCATTGTTTCAACGGTTATGTCGGTTGAACAGGATAATGCCCCCGAATTCTGTGCGATGATTGGTTCATCTGCCGCAGTTTCAATCTCGGATATTCCTTTCAACGGTCCTATCGCTGCTGTATATGTTGGTCTTGTTGATGGTGAATTTGTCATCAACCCCACAGTTGAACAGCGTGAAAAGAGTGACTTGAACCTTACAGTTGCAGGTAGTCTTGCAAAGGTTGTTATGATTGAAGCCGGTGCAAATGAAGTGCCCGAAGATGTTATGTTTGATGCAATTATGTTTGCACATGAAGAAATCAAGAAGATTTGTGAATTCATCAAGGGTATTCAGGATGAAATCGGCAAGCCTAAATTCGAATATGACCACATTGTTGTCAATGAGGAAATTTTTGAAGCAATTTCGGCTTTTGCAACAGATATGGTGAAGGAAGCACTTGATACGGATGACAAATCCATAAGAGACGAAAACCTCAAAGTTGTTTACGAAAAGGTTTATGAACACTTTGAAGAAACATATCCTGCTGAAGAATATGCTCAGGATATTGAAGATGCACTTTATAAGCTCCAGAAAACAATTGTTCGCCGTTGGCTTCTTGATGAAGGAAAACGTGTTGACGGCAGAAAAATTCAACAGCTCAGACCCCTTGCGTCAGAAGTTGGCCTTCTTCCCAGAACACACGGCAGCGGTCTTTTCAAGCGTGGTCAGACTCAGGTTATGACTGTTGCAACACTTGGTGCATTGGGTGATTCACAGATTATTGACGGTCTTGATACCGAAGAATACAGAAGATACATTCACCACTATAACTTCCCTTCATACAGCGTTGGTGAAACAAAGCCCTCAAGAGGTCCCGGAAGACGTGAAATCGGTCACGGTGCTCTTGCAGAACGTGCTCTTGTTCCGGTTATTCCCTCAGAGGAAGAATTCCCCTACGCAATCAGACTTGTTTCTGAAGTATTGAGTTCAAACGGTTCAACATCTCAGGGTAGTATCTGCGGCAGTACGCTTGCGCTTATGGATGCAGGTGTTCCCATTAAGGCTCCCGTTGCAGGTATCTCTGTTGGTCTTGTTACCGAAGGCGAAAGATTTATCACAATTCTTGATATTCAGGGACTTGAAGACTTCTTTGGTGATATGGACTTTAAGGTTGCAGGTACAAAGAAGGGTATCACAGCAATTCAGATGGACCTCAAGATTGACGGTCTCACACCTGAAATCATCAAAAATGCTCTTACCGAAACCCGTGATGCAAGATATTATATTCTTGACGAAGTTATGCTCAAGGCAATTGCAGAACCCAGAAATGAGGTTTCTCAGTATGCTCCGAAGGTAATTCATATGGAAATTCCTGTTGACAAAATCCGTGACGTTATCGGTTCGGGCGGCAAGGTTATTCAGAAAATTATTGCTGATACAGGTGCAAAGATTGATATTGAAGATGATGGTCGTGTATTCATTTCAGCTCCCAATGCTGAAATGGGTGAAGCAGCAAAGAAGATAATCGAAGGCATCGTTAAGGAACCTGAAATCGGTGAGGTTTATGATGGTAAGGTTGTCAGAATTATGGACTTTGGTGCATTTGTAGAATTCCTTCCCGGAAAGGACGGTCTTGTTCATATTTCAAAACTTGATAAAACAAGAGTTGAAAAGGTAGAGGACGTTGTAAAAGTCGGTGACGATATAAAGGTACAGGTTATTGAAATCGACAAACAGGGCAGAATTAACCTGAAAAGAATTATAATGGATTAATTTCAATCATAAAAAACCGCAGAAATGCGGTTTTTTATAATGTGAAAATTACGTATTTTTTCGTCCTTGGGCGTTTCCGCCATCGGCGGAAAATTTCGCACGGACAATTTAAT
>JAZRMZ010000061.1:0-3260 GCA_045647905.1 Clostridia bacterium | reverse complement strand
TCACCCATCATTCAAATTACATAATTTTTAAATTAAGAATTCTTGAACATATTCATCTTATCGCGTGTTGTTTAATCCGTCAAGAGATAAGTCAAAGAAATTTCGAGAGATTATTTTGCCCTTATAAAGCACTTGCCATTTCCCACTTATAATTCCACCCGTATGCCACAAAAGTGTCTTAAAACTCGTTTTAGACCCCTCTGTGGACGTATTAGAAAGTGCCGCAAACACCTGTATTTACTAGGGTTTCGGGGTATGTAACAATGAGGTATATAATGGGTCGCCCTCACGGATGCGCATTGTTCTTCGGATTTCTTTTGGTATAACAACACGACCGAGATCGTCTATTCTTCTTACAATTCCTGTTGCTTTCATTATATAATTTGCTCCTTTTGGTTTGATTTACAATTGTATTGTCTGCAATCAAGGAATTTTTATGTAAAGAAAAAATTGGGAAACAAACCATATGTTTTTATGCAAAAACAAGGAGTTGAGCTTTGATTTGCTTTTTGTTACACTTTGTGATATACTTATAATAGCACAATAATAAAAACAGGTATGTTTTCGTTTGCGCAAATTAAGAGGTGAAACAGATGAAAAATAAAAAATATATGTATATGGTTGTTATGGTTAGTATAATGATAATCTTCACTTCCTGTGCAAAAAGTTTTAGATAATCCTTATAAACGTAAGGCGTAAGATTTCAATTGGAGAGGCAGATGTAATGTCTGCTTCTCTTTTTTTAGCATAGTGAAATCTTTTGATAAATGTCGGAGATTTGAAAATATGAATTGCATTTTGTGGTGGTTTGTGATATACTTACAAAATAATGTTGGATATTTTTATTAATAATAAATTTATATGGATTGAAGGAATGATAATATTATGAAAAAAGAAATATTTGATTTGTGGAAAACTGTTCCGGGGATGTGCGAGGAAGTACCTAAAATTACGGTTTATACTCCTGATGAAAAGAAGGGTGAAGGTGCTGTTGTTATTTTTCCGGGTGGCGGATATGCCGTGAGAGCGGAGCATGAGGGCGAGGGCTATGCCCGTTTTCTGACCGAAAATGGTTTTGTTGCCTTTGTTGTGGATTACCGTGTCAGCCCTCACAGATTTCCGTGCCCTCTGCTTGATGCAAGAAGAGGCGTTAAGTTTGCAAGATTTTATGCCGAAAAGTACGGACTTGACAAAAACAAGATTGCTGTTATGGGTTCCTCGGCAGGGGGACATCTGGCAGCTTTGACTTCAACTTATTTTGATGATATTGACATTGAAATTGAGCAGGATGAAATCGAAAAGGAAGATTTTGTTCCCAATGCACAGATTTTGTGCTATCCCGTGATTCGTATTCTCGGAAAGGAAATTGCCCATTTGGGGTCGGGAAACAATCTTTTGGGTGCTGAGAAGCACGCAATTTGCGGTGAGGATTTTCAGCCTGATATGATTGCGTCGGAAAGAACGCCAAAGGCGTTTATTTGGCACACGGCAGAGGATGCTGGCGTTTCTGTGCTCAACAGCTATGTTTATGCCACAGCCCTGAGAAAGTTGAACATTGATGTGGAAATGCATATTTTCCCTCACGGCAGACACGGGCTTGGGGCTTGCGTTACGCCAATTCCGGACGATGACGAAAGGATGCTTGAACATAATTCACAGTGGACAGACCTTTTGGTTAAATGGCTCAGGTATAACGGATTTTAATTGTGTGAGATATATGAAAAGTCGGACGGCGCAAATTCCGTCAGGGAG
The DNA here is from genome assembly GCA_045647905.1 of Clostridia bacterium. Lineage (GTDB taxonomy): Bacteria > Bacillota > Clostridia > Monoglobales > Monoglobaceae > SIG440. The sequence goes on along the minus strand of JAZRMZ010000061.1, from coordinate 1,508 downwards.
GTAAATTGATTGAACAGCAAAATTAAAAATATCTTTTGCGGAGCAAGAAAAAAGAGTAAAACGTTTTTGACAGAACACAAAAAGCCCATTCAGACCTTTTTTCTGGCACTTGCTCATGCATTTGTTATCTATTTTTGTCTTGAAACGGGAAACAGAAATCCATATTTGAACGGAATAACATATACGATTATAAACACCGTTAGCATTTTCTCGGTTTCGGCATTTTTGTATCTGTTTTTGCAGAGATGGTGGTTATCTGCGCTGATTATGTCAGTTCCGCTGACATTTTTGAGTGTGGCAAATTTCTATACTCTTATGTTCAGAAACTCGCCAATTTCAACACAGGATTTGTATAATGCAGGCACAGCAATGTCGGTTCTGGACAGCTATTCCTTTCCCATAACCGGGTATGTCCTTGGGATTCTGATTGCCTTTGGAATTTCGGTGGCGCTGGTTGTGCTGATGTTCCGTATGGAAAAAGGAAAAAGGCTTGTGCTGAAAAATATAATAATCAGAAACCTTTGTTTTGTTGCTTGCTTTGGTGTGTTTTTTAATGCCGTATACTTTGCGGAAAATTCAATCAAGCCAAAAACCACATTTGTCTGGTCATGGGAGGATTCATACTATAAGTACGGCTATGTGGCAAGCTCCATTGAAGTTTTTCAGACCTCAATGGAAATGGTTACAAAGCCCGAAAATTATTCTCAGGACACCCTTGCTGACAGAACAAATTCAAAATCACCGAAAACCGGTGAGCGGAAGCCTGATATTATTTTTATTCTCAATGAAACTTTTTTTGACATGAGGGATATAATTGATTTGGGCGATACGCCCTCGGCGATGCCATTCATTGACAGCCTTCCCGAAACTCAAAAGGGAAGGACGGTTATTGCAGGAACAGGTGGCGGCACAAACAAGAGCGAATATGAGTTTCTTACCGCCAACACAATTCAGATGATGCCGGGAATAACTCCGTTCAATTATCTTGACTTCAATGATGCAAACAGCATTGTGAGCTTTCTGGAGTCATTGGGTTACAGCTCCTGGGGAGCACATTGTGCCGAGAGCCTGAATTATTCGAGAAATGTGGTTTATCCCAAGCTGGGCTTTGACAATGTGCTTTTTGATGCTGACTTCGGAACAAAAGAACGTTATGCAAACCGTCCCTATGCAACGGATGAATTTTGTTACGGCAAAATGCTTGAAGATTACGAAAAGATGGGCGATGCGCCGAGGTTTATGTATATGCTCACCATTCAGAACCACGGAAACTGGGATATTAACACCCCTGAACACGACCTTGTTTCGGTGGAGGGCGATTTTGGTGAATATACCGATGATATAAGCGAATTTCAGTCATGTATAAAGCTGTCGGATGATGCGTTCCGTAAACTCACTGAATATTTTGAAGAATCCGACCGTGAGGTTATAATATGTATGGTGGGAGACCATTGTCCGTCCTTTGCAACCAATCTTTTGGGCGAAATTGACATGGATGAGACCTTTGC
>JAZRMZ010000060.1:0-25343 GCA_045647905.1 Clostridia bacterium | reverse complement strand
ACAAAACTATTATAACGATATTATGATAAAAGGCAATCGAACCCATATTGTGGAAATATTTGTGAACATACTTTCAAATTCATTGGATGCTCTTGCAGAATGTGGTAAAGACGAAAAATTTATTGAAATTGATTTTATTATAGAAGATGGTTTATGTTGTATTTCAATATTGGATAACGGTACAGGAATCAAAAAAAGAGATATTAAAAAAACATTTGACCTTTTCTATTCAACAAAACCACCCTCAAAGAACAGCGGAATAGGTCTTCCGTATGTTAAAAAAGTGGTAAATATGCATCACGGCGATATCAGACTAAAGAGTGTATTTGGGGAATATACAAAGACAGAAATAGTATTTCCTATTTCGATTAAGGAGGCAGAATAATGGATAAGATAAGGATAGCTATTTGCGATGATTCACAGCATATAGTTGAATTTCTTAAGATGAAATTAAATATACCCGAATTTGAGTTAGTGGGAGCCGCTTATACCGCAACATCGTGTATAAAGATGTTAAAAACCGCAGATGCCGATGTCCTCCTTATTGATGTCCAAATGGAAACTGAAACCGCAGGAATTGATATAATACCGCAAATTAAAGAAATGTTTCCTGATTTGATAATCATTATCCTGACCGGGTTTGATGATGATGATTATGTTTTTCAGGCATTTGTTAACGGTGCAAATAACTACATTATGAAGTCTTTTGAAATGGATATCACACAAACTATTAAAGATACCTATGACAATACCTTCTCCCTTGATCCAAATATTGCACAAAAATTAGTTAAAAGGACAAAAAAAGTTTCGGATACCCAAAGCCGCATATTATTTTTAGTAAACCTTTTAACCAAACTTTCAACAGCTGAATACGAAGTACTTCTTGAAATATGTGACGGAGCAAAGTATAAAGAAATAGCAGCTCAACGCTTTGTTGAACTTTCTACAATAAAAACACACGCACAGAGAATATTAAAGAAAACCGGAGCTTCATCTATGAAAGACCTTGTTTCAACACTACAAAATTTTGGTATTATCGAACTATTAAAAAATAAGAACTCTTAAAATCTTTTTTTATAGCAAAAATCCTTCCATGACATTTTATGCTGTCATAGAAGGATTTTTTTAATTATTCCTGTCTGATATATATTCCTTTAATGCAGTATATGTACCTGCACTCCAGCCCATCATTGGCGGCATTTTTACAGTAGTGTTTGTATTGCCCTCAATAACATTATATTTTTCCCATAAATTTTGAGTCTCGTCAAATATCTTTTCAACAAGTTTCACATACTTTTCAGCAATTCGCCTTGCAGCCTCAAAGTATCCGTATCTGTCCAATCCGTAAACCATTATGTATTGTAGACATGCCCAGCCATGAGGAGCATCCCACTGATACCTGCCCTCTGTATCATTTTTCTCACAACTCAACACTCCGTATTTTTCTTCAAGTCTGCTTAAGTTTTCCACGGCAGCCTTAGCTTGTTCTTCAGTTGCCAAGCCGGCATACAGCGGATAATACGAAGCCACAGAAAATACTTTTCCAAACTTATGACTTTTAAAATTATAATCCAGGAAAAGACCGTCATAAAGCATATATTCATTCATAAGATTGCGGCGCTTCTCTGCTCTTTCACTCCACAAATCATCTTCGCCCGCATCTATTTCTTTGGAAAAGAATTCCATATTTTTCTCCATAATGTATAGTATCGAATTTAAGTCAACCTCTATATAATCTTCCGCATTCAGCCCCCACCTGGGTGTCAGGTCCCAACCACTCTCACAAGCTGTCAGATATTGCTTTGCCAACTTTTCCGAAGACATATCCAGGTCAAGTTTTATCCGTTTTAAAAAGCCTTCTGCCACAATCTCAATGTCTTCTTCAGGACATTCTGCATTATACTGATTTAAACCTGTTTCTGTATTTCGTCTTGTCATCCAGAAATCATATTCGATTTTTAAAATTCTATACGCTTCTTTAAGCCATATCTTATCATGATAGAAATCATAAACATCTCTGACCATTTCAGACAAAAATGGTGGCTGAGAATTTTTTAAATAATATGTTCTGTTTCCATTTGGCATAAATCCGTATTTTTCAACAAGAAACAGCATATTATTTGTATTATTTTTTATCTGCTGATAGCGTTTACTATGTTTTAGTCCTTGATTTAAAAAATATGTATCCCAATAAAAAAGCGAATCAAAAAAACCAACAGCCGGCACAGTATAAGGGTATGGCAAACCAATTAAATCTCCATTATCTTCTTTGTTTTCTTTGATACATTCATCCCAATTGGCCTCTATGTATTTTTCCACATTGTTAATCATTTAAAAACACACCTCACGATATATCGTCAACCTTCATTTTTTATAATAACACAATTATAGTTATTTTAAAGTATGATTTTTTGTAATCCCGTATGAGATGTGTATTTTTTAATATAGGTAGAGATTGTGTGATACCTACGATTAAATTCTGGCTGCTGTGTCGATATTTTATCACTTTCACTTAAATTCAATTAACAAGTCAATCCTTCCCAAAACAAACAAAAGCGCCACATAGCAAGCATTGTCTTGCTCCGACGTGGTGGAGGTGAGGGGTAGCGTAGGACTTTCTCGACGTAAGTAAATTTAAGCTGTTCCGAGCCACGATTACCTTTATCTTTAATTTTAGACAAAAAAATCACCCGAAGCAAAATAAAACACCGAATTTGTCAATTGTTTTGGCAAATTCGGTTTAAATCTTTGTTGTTTTTATGTACGCAACTTTAACAAAAAACCTAAGAAGGAAAACAAGCAGCCCCCATTTCAGGAGAACTGCTTGATGCCACACTTAGCCCATGGAAAAAGATTGCGTAAAAATAAATCAATTTTCTATTGTTTTATTCTCCGCATTGATGTATTTGTCCAATAATATAAAACAACCATCCACCCGCACAGTGTACTTGTCAAGTAAACCAGCCATGGCGGGTGGTTTTCGGTATTAAAAAAATTGGACCAATCAAGAGCTTGTTCCGGCGCCGGTAAACCAGAACGATATATATACAACACCTTGCTTTAATCTCTTTTTATTACATCATATATTTTCTGAGCATTTCTTTTTCAAAATTCAGCAAGTATTTTGCTTCTTCATCAATCCTTGCTTCGGTGGGATTGTCAACAAGATTTCTGTATACATGAATGTCTCTGCCCACTTCTCCGCCTTCCATAACAAAAGGCTCTGAAACAATTCTGCCCTTGTAGTTAATATCAGCAAGAGCTCCAAAGATTTCATCCCAGTCAAGATGTCCTCTGCCGGGAGCCGTTCTGTTGTTTTCCCCTGTATGGAAGCTTGTAAGTTTGTCCCCTACAAGTCTTATTGCATCACCGATATTATTTTCTTCAATATTCATATGGTATGTATCAAGAAGTACACCAATATTGGGACTTTCAATTTCCGCCACATAATCCAGGGCTTCCTGAGCTGTGTTTATGAGACAAGTTTCAAAGCGGTTTACTGCCTCTACACAATAAGTTACACCGCATTCTTCTGCTACTTTAATAATTTCCTTCATGCTCTTTATGCTCTGTTCCCAATAAGGACGCTTGTCACCGAGGAAGTTATCAGGAGTTCCCCAGCCTGCATAGCTAACGCCCGAAAGCAGTGTTCCGCCGCCCACTTGCATCTTTCTGATGATATTCTGAAGATAATCAACTCCGCCAAGTCTCACTTTTTCATCCAGCGAAGATACATCATAGTTTCTGTCAAGACCAAGGCTGTATGTAAGCTCAATCCCTACCTCATCCGCAAGAGCCTTTAAAGAACGGATTTTGTCATCCGACATCTCCAAAAGAGGCTGTGCCTGAAATTCAAGAACATCAAAACCGATTTCCTTTGCCTTTTTTATATACTTTGCATGGTCTGCATCCCAGTTCTTTTCCCAGAAATTCATAAAAATACCAAGTTTGTTCATTATTATACTCCTCCCTATAATATGTCTATTTCATAGCCAAGATACTTGGTCAGTGCCTCATGTACACTTTCGGTCCATTGACCTTTTGCAATGGCAACATGATGCTTGTAACCGTTTTCACACATATAATTGAATATATTTTCAAGATTTTGGTTTTCGTATACAATTCCGGCGCCAAAAAAGTCATTGTCAAATTTGTCATCGGTGAGTTTTCCGCCCGTTGTGAATCCGTATATTTTTCCGTTTTCGGTTTTTGCGGTTGCCACGGTCACATTTCCTGTCTTAATTTTTCCGTTCACTATTCCAACGCCCGTTTGGTCGCCGTAGGATTTTTTGAACATAAGATGCTCATTAATGTCGGTTTCACCCTCAAAAAACGACTTTGGAACAGCAGAACAATGGAACATAATATTCTTTGTGGGCTCATTGCCGTAATTGTTGTTCACGTCAAGGAGCATAACCGGCTCGTCTGATGCAAGGGTAAGTGCATACATCATAACCGCATTGTTCACATCAAGCTCACAGGCTGCGGGAATACCCCTTTCGTTAAGGTCGCTGAGCACAAGGCAGGGAGCAATTTTATACTGTGTCACAAACTCATCCCAGCATCTCACCGCAACGGCACTCAGATTATATTCTTCAATCAGCTTGTCAACCGCAACACCCAGCTTTGAAAGATTTGTCAGCTTTTCATCGGGATAATCTCCAAAGGACGTAACCGATGAATAATACGCCTTCTTTCCGTTCACCAATGCTTCGTCTGCATTATCCATCAAATCAAAAACGTATGACAAATCAATTGTTTCAAGATTTATCTGCTTGCCCTGAAGAGCCACTTCGTCCGTTCTTACGGTTTTGAATGCGGTTGTTCTTGCACCGAGAGCACCGATGTTGAAGTTTTTCATTCCGCCGACAACTCTGCAAATTGCTCCAAAACGTTTCAGATCCTCCGAGAACGACTCATCAAGGGGCGAAACGGCCATTTTCTTTGTCAAGGTAAACTTAATTTGACACTGACGCAAGACATTGCACATTGCAAACTTGCCGCAAACAGCATCACGTCTTTGAGAAAAATTCATTTTTCCGATTTCATCGGGATAAGCCTGAACCAAAATGGGAACGCCGGCATTTTTAAGTGCCTCTGCCGCACCGTTTTCGTCCGAAAAGTTCGGCATACACAAAATTATGCCCTGAAACTTTCCCTTGTTTTCTTCCAGAAACTTTGCATACATCTGCCCTTCCTTGCGTGTTTCAACAGCACCGTACCGAGTACAGGACTCATCCATGCAAATATAATCGAAGCCCGCACCTGTAACCGCTTCAATCATTTCTTTTCTTGCATCTGCAATGACCTCACCGGGGAAAAAACCTCTGTTCCCGAAAAACAACGCAAATGTAATTTTTGAACTAATCATAAAAATTTCCTCCTTTTTCTGAATTATGCAATATGCCCATATGTATATCTCAACATATTCCACGAATGTTTTTTCAGAATTACCTTTTCTCCGTCCGTGACAGAATTGGGCTTTATGGCTTCAAAATCCTTTGAATTTACAGCCTTCAGGTCATCCGAATATAACTCAATATGCTCAACAAGGGTGCATTCTCCAAAGTTTTCAAATACGGATTCCAGTTCCGCTTCCTCACATACCGAACGGTTAACCGCAAAAACCACCAGTTCATTTTCCTTGGAGTTGTGTATAACCGATGTCTCTATGTAGGGAATATCCTTATGCTTTTCGGTGGAATAGGTATCACAGTTTACTATTGGTTGCATAACTGTTCCTCTGCCATACCTTGAAGCATACAAAAAGGGATAGAAAATGGTCTGCTTCCACACCTTTCCGCCTGTTTCGGTCATTATGGGAGCAATCACGTTCACAAGCTGGGCAAGACAGGCGATTTTCACCCTGTCGCAATTGTTCTGCAACGTCATCATCATACAGCCCACCACAAGAGCTTCTTCAAAGGTATATGTGCATTCAAATCTCACAGGCGCAACTTCCCATTTGTCACCCGTAAGTTGCAAGCCTTCGCCGAATATATTCCATTCATCAAAGGACAGAAGCATGGTTTTTTCCGAATGCTTATACGCCTTTATGGCATCACACATCGCCGTCACAGACTTTATATAATTATCCAGATCTGCCGACTTGGCAAGAAAATCCTCAGGCTTACTGTCACCGCAGGCATAATACTGATGTATTGAGATGTAATCCACAAATTCATATGTGTGATTCAACACCACAAGCTCCCATTCACCGAATCGGGGCATATTGCGGTGTGAGCTTCCGCAAACAACAAGCTCAATTTCAGGGTCGGTGAGCTTCATCAGCTTTGCGGTTTCAGCAGCAAGTCTGCCGTATTCCTCAGGAGTTTTCCGACAAATCTGGGCAAGTCCGCCCATTTCATTGCCAAGACACCATGTTTTTATTCCAAAGGGTTTTTCAAAACCGTTTTTCCGTCTCATTTCAGCATAATATGTGGGCGTGTCAAGATTGCAGTATTCAAGACATTCCCTTGCCTCATCCGCACCTCTCGTACCAAGGTTAACCGCCATCATCACACTTGAATTTGCACGTTTTGCCCATTCCTGAAATTCATCAATCCCAACTTCATTGGTTTCTATGCTCTTCCATGCAGGTTCAAGTTTTTGGGGGCGTTTTGACTTTTCTCCCGTTCCGTCCTCCCAATTATATGCCGACAAAAAGTTGCCGCCGGGATAACGTATAATCGGCACATCCAGTTCCTGCGCAAGTTCCAGTACGTCCCGCCGGAAGCCCATATCATCCGCAGTTTCGTGGGTTGGCTCATATATCCCTCCGTATACGGCACGGCCTATATGCTCAACAAAGGAACCGTATATGCGGTTATCAATCTCGTCAATTATAAAGTTTTTGTTAACTGTAATTTTCACCTTCATCAATGTCACCTCCTCCACATTCGTTTTAAAACCTTCTGCCGGTTTTTTCTTCGAGAACCCTTGCCAGAGAATCATAATCTGCATTGAGTATGAGTTTTTTGGGGAAATTAATTTCACTCAGCATTTTCAGACTCTCACCAACATCACCCACCGTCCACGCAAAATGCGCATCCGACGACACCACCACGGGCACCTCGTATTTTTTGCATAAAAGTGCAATTTCACGGCAATTAACCTTGCAACCGGGTTTATATTTTATTGAATTGGAATTTATCTCCACAATTTTGCCGTATTCCTTAAATTTTTTTATGCCTTTTTCGTAATCAAACTTCCACGGCTCCTCGCCACAGTGACCAATTACGTCAATATGAGGATTTTCAGCCGCCCTGAGCCATATGTTTGTTGTAACATCATAGCCTTTTGGCTTGTAAACATAAGTGTGAAGCGAGGCAATTACCCATTCATTTGTTTCAAGAAGCCCCTCATCCATATCAATCTCGCCGTTTTCGCCCACAATATTGGCTTCACAGCCCCTTATCATATGCATTCCGTCAAAATTTTCGGGCACGGTTGCATTCAGACACAGAAAATACGCTTTTCGGTCGGGACACATATTCATTTCTCCCGTATGGTCGGTTATGAACATAAAGCTGTGTCCACATTCTTTTGCAGCCTTTGCATTTTCCAAAAGGGTGCTGTGTGCGTGCCCCGACATAATTGTATGCACATGGGTGTCTCCCACAATTTTCATTTACATCTCTTCCTTCTTACTTATAACTCAAATTCCGCATCCAAAAGGCCTTTGCAACGTGCAACAAGTGCGCCTCCCCTTTTTCCGCTTACAATAATCTGTGCTCTGCCGTTGAAGAAATCAATTTCCGACGCCTTTTCCCTGTGATGGCTGTTGGGATTGCCGTTGCCCACACCCAGCACAACACCTTCAGGTACATCAAAAAAAACGGTATCGCAAAAATCAGGCACAAGAACATCATTTTCATCCACCACAGACAAGTTCAGTATGTGCAGGGCTTGTGATGTACTTGCATCGTCTATAAGGATTCTGAACGGTTCTGCGGCTGTCACAACCTGATCTGTTGCCACACAGGCTCCCCTTTTTGCAACAACAGTTGCTTTGCCTTCTTCAAATGGAACATTCCACTCAGCACGTCTTTTTTCAACCTTCTTTTCGCCAAAGGATTTCCCGTTTACGCAAAGCTCCGCAGTATCGCCGTTTGTGAATGCACAAACACGCACATTTTCTCCCTTTTTCCAATTCCAGTGAGGCAAAAGATGAACCATAAGCTCCTCTTTGTACCACGCCGCAAGGTGATATGCCGTGTCCTTGGCAAAACCGCATTCATCGGTAAAGCCCCAATGCGACATAACACTTGGCCATTCATAGGGAACAGGCTCGCCACGATAATCAAAACCGCTCCATGCAAAACAGCCTGCAACATAGGGCTTATCCGCAACATTTTCCATTGTTTCGTCCAATGATTCGGAAAAATCGCCCCATTCATCACCATAACAGGCAAATACCCTTTTTTCCTTATCCGAAATATACACGCCTCTTGTTGCATAAGTGGGACAGTTTTCAGTACCAAGCATCACCTTTTGCGGCATACGCCTGTGGCTTTCCTCATAATCATTTATGCAATAATTTGCACCAATCACATCAAGAACATCCGATGCATTTGCCTCACATAAAAGCCCGGTATTCTGAGCACCCGTTATGGCACGGGTATCATCAAGAGAAAGTATTCTGCATCTCAGCTTTTCGGCAATTCTTTTGCCCCGTTCCTCCTGTTGCAGAGGTTCTTCATTAAACAAGCTGTACATAAACACGCAGGGATGATTTCGTGAAACAAGAACCATTGAATCCAACTGGCTCAACACATCCTCCGATACATTAAAATGGCGGTTTTCGGGCATAACCAGCATACCCATTTCATCACAGACACTCAAAAGTGTTTCGTCAGGGGAATGATGAGCACAACGGTAGGCATTGATTCCAAAGCCTTTGAGCACGGAAATACGGTACCTCAGAATTTCTTCGGTTGTTGCAGCACCAACTCCCGCATGGTCCTGATGACAGCATATTCCCTTGATTTGATACTGTTTTCCGTTCAGATACATTCCTTCGTCGCATACCCATTCAACTGTCCTGAACCCAACCATAAAGCTTATCCTGTCAACACAGCCTTCTTCGCCCTTGAGAATGCATTCAAATTTATAAAGATTGGGGTTTTCGGGACTCCACAGCTTTGGATCCGGAACGGCAATTCTGAAATCCTCATTGACAGGAATCTCACCGTTCCAAACATCAACTCCGTGCATATCGGAAAGAGTTGCTTCTGCACAAGCCGCACCAAAAGCCTTCACATTAACCGCCAGATGCCAACCGGAATCTTCTTTTTCGCCTCTCACAAAGGAATGTTCCCTGTCAAAAGTCGTCTCACCTCTGAATTCAATCCGAACCGGACGATAAAGGCCTGCGCCCTCATACCACCAGCCCTCCCAACGTCTTGCATCAATATGGAGAACAATCTCGTTTTTCTTGCCGGGTATCAGATAGTCGCCGATTTCGCAGGAAAATCTGTTGTATCCGCTGAAATTACGGTGAGCAATAACCCCATTCACAAAAACGGTGGTTTTTCCCAAAACACCGTCAAAAACAAGACGTGCCTTATTGATTCTTTTTTCAGACAGCTCAAAGGAATTGTAATACCACGCCGTCTCTCTTTTTTTGTATCCGCAGGCAGGGTCTGCATCAATGTCAAGGGGTTGGTGCGTCAGCCAGTCGTGGGGAACATTCACCGAAGACCAGTCTTCGGGATGCTTGAACATAACATATTCCCTGAGCATTCCGTCTGCCTTGGTTGTCTCGTGGGACATCGCAAGCCTCTTGTCAGGGTCAATCATATCAAGCTCACCGTAATGGAAAAGCCAGCCTTCGTCAAGTCTCAAATCAAAGTTCGCCGTGTCCATTCATCCATACCTCCCTGTATGCAATCTGAGGTGATGCATAATGCTCCCAGTGAATTTCCTTGGGGCTGTTGCCCACATACTCGGTCTGCTTGCCGATAATCTGAATCAATCCGTTGCTCTTGAGTCTGACAAAAGCATAGAGGGGTTCTTTATACGGAACTATGAATTTCAGGTCGCCGTAATAATCCTTGACATCAGATGCCTTGCTTGAATAGTTTGTATACTTGGGGCCTATATATTTATGACTCAGGCTGTTCACTATCATATAATGGATTCCGCCCTTGAACAAATATTCATCCGCATGGTCGTGACCCGAAAAGCACATTGTAACCTTGTTGTATCCCGCCTTTTCATTGGCAAGCCACAAAATGTCCCTCAATTCGTGAATGTTATAAACCGTCCAGTCGCCAACGGAGAGCGTTGCGTGAGTAAAGATAAAGCAACGCTTGTCGGTGGAATCAATATCCTTTGCCAGCCATTCAAGCTCAAATGACGGTATGTAGCAGTTGAAGAAGTCCTGATGATAGTTGTCAAGACCATAATCTATGTACTCATCACCGATTTTCATATAGTTTGTGTCAAGGACAATAAAATGATAATCTCCGCAATCAAAGCTGTAATACTTCTCCTTCTGTCCCTGAAATTTCATTACTGCATCCTTGCCGCCGTGCTCGGTGTCATGATTGCCAAGTACGTGATACTTTTCACCTTTGAAGGAGTTCCACACACCCAGCAATTTTTCACCTGCCGCATCAGGCAACACAAAGTCACCCAGCTGTATTATAAAATCTGCATTTCGCTCATGTGCTTCATCAACAAACTTCTGAACTCTCCACGATGCATCGCATTCCTCCGACTGATGTACGTCGGCACAAATTCCAAAAATAATATCCTTATTCATCATCATTCTCCATTCTGTTTCTTATTTTTCAAGTGACTTAAATTCAGGGCACAAAAGCTCATCAAGCTTTTTTTGCGGTGCCACAAATTCCACTGAATTTTTAATCAGTTTTTGTATGTTTTCATTGTAATATATGGGATACGCTTCGTGTCCCGGCTGAACATATACAATCTTGCCGTAGCCCCGGCTGAAGGTGCACACACTCCGAAAAACCTCGCCCCCGGCAAACCAGCCCATATAAATCACATCATCAGGTCTTGGAATATCAAAAAACTCGCCGTACATTTCCTCCTGCGGAAGGTCAAAGTGGGGCGGCAATCCTTTTGCAATGGGGTGCGTTGGATTACAGCACCAGAGACGTTCTCTGTCGTCATCACGCCACAAAAGATAACAGCTTGTTCCCATGAGCTTTTTAAAGGGCTTTGACACGTGCGCCGAATGGAGGGCAATAAAGCCCATGCCCCGAAGCACGGCATCGCAAACACGCTCAACAACCTCATCGCTCACCTTTTTCCAACTGCTGTGACTCCACCAGATAAGCACATCCGTATCGTCAATTACCTCCTGAGTGAGACCGTGTTCAGGCTGTTCAAGCGTTGCTGTTCTCACAAATATGTCATCACTCTTCAAGAATGAAGCAATCTGACCATGTATACCCTCAGGATATATTTTTCTTATGTTTTCTTCATTTGTTTCGTGAACATTTTCGTTCCATACAGTTACCCTTATCATACTACTTCTCCTATACCACCAAAATATTTTCCCGGCACAGCTCAAGATACTGTGAAATAATATAACCTTTATAAAAGGCATCAAGAGCCACGGGTGCGTGGGCATCAGAACCAAATGTAAACTTGCATCCGCATTGCTTCGCAACAGAATACATTCTCATGGCATCATGCTCCACAATCTGCCCAATTGTTTTCGGTCTGTAAACACTTGTATTGATTTCAATTGCTATATTTTTTTCAGCCGCAGCTCTGAAGCAATCCTCATATTGTTTGTCGGTAATCAGCCGCATCACATCCTCCGATGCCGCAAAAGGATGAGGAATTGCCGTTATAAACCTTGCTACCTCACTTCTCAGTATATCCTCCCACGCAGTGAGCATAAAGGACACCTGTTTTTTCTTATCCTGCCGTTCTTCATCTGTCATTGTGATGTGCAAATGAGAATTGGGCACAAGCAAAAAATCAAGCTGCTGTGCAGTTTCGGGCAGTATTGCAACATCTTTTCTCACCCGGTCATATTCCGCCTCAGCCCCCACAAGGAGCCTGATGCCTGATTTTTCCGCTTCCTTTGCTTTTTCTCTGAGGCTGAGCAGGGTTTTGAGGCTGGGAACTCTGTAATCATCATAAACATGAGGAAGATTTTCATCCCAGAAATGGTCTGCGACTCCCATGGTGTTAACGCCCAAATCCTTTTCAGCTCCAAAATAGGATTCAACGGTGGAATCCCTCTCGGCACACGCCGACAAATTTGTGTGAACGTGCAAATCCTGCGAAATTATCATAATTACACCTTCTGTTAATCCTTAATGTATACAATATCGGTTATCGTTCCGTCATATACCATATAGAAAACCGAGTCGCCGGGCTTCACGTCATACTGAGTTTTGCCGAATGTCAACGGTTCTCTCGAAGAACCGTCAAAACAGCTGATTGCAGGATTGTTGTTCACAAACTCTGCTGTGCCGTCCTCAAGATATAGTCTGATTCCGTCGTATTTTTTAACAACACCTCTGCCAACCCAGCTGTTACCCACATTGCAGCTGCTCATGCCCCAGTCCTCATAATCACCGGAAATATCCGCCACTGCCCACAGATGCAGACCGGCATTGGAAAATTTCAGGCTGTGAGTGAACAAAATTATTGCCCGTGACGGAAGGGTTTTTGCAATTTCATCACTTATTGTATATTGTACTTTTCCGTTTCTGCCCTGCACATCAGCAACATATACAGCGTTGCCTTCATCATCAAGAGCCTTGCCTATATCCGTCACAAAGCCTGCCTGTATTCCGGCACTGCCGATTGTTTTGGTATCACCCGTCAAAAGCACAAGTGACGGTATGCTTTCCAGTTCCTCGCCAAAAAATTCAAAGGTAAAGCCTGTTGCTGAGGTACGTTCTCTTATGTCTGCCCATGTAAGCTGCTTCACAGCAAACTCACCGTTGTCGTCATAAAGTGACGTTATTTTTGACTGGTCAAAATAAAGTCTCTTTCCGTTTACCGTGAGATATGCTCTGTTTGCACCGTGAAGATACGTCGTTGTGACCACAGCCCTGCCATCGCCAAAGCCGTAAAACGGACTGAGCTTTGAAACCTTTGTCACAACCCCTTTACCGTTGACGGTGAACTTAAATATTCCCTTGCCTTCATAATTTCTTGCATTCTGTATTAATGTGTCAATGGTGATTTCATCCTCGTATCCGGTCTTTTCGGTTATCTTGTAAACCTCTTTTTGCGGATTATCGCCCGCAAGACTCCACAAAACTATATCTCTTTCGGTTCCGAAAAAATCTTCCTCGGACACGCCGCAAACAACGCCGATAAATTCACTGCGGTTTACCTGTCCCTTTTCGGGCTTCACATAAAGAATATTGCCGTTGGGAGCAACATAACCGTTCACCACCATACCGTACAGCTTTTCGGCATTCTCGTTGAGCTTATATCTTTCGCCGTCCTCCGAATAATACACATGGTCAGTATCATAATGAATACCGCCAATATTCACACTGCCATTGGATGTGCTGACAAATTCATCGGTTACAATCTTTTCGGATGCAACAATGATTGAAAATTCATCCTTCACATAGTAATAAAACAGCGAATTTGTCTTTAATTCCGATTCATCGGCACGTCTGTCGCCTATGAAGAACAGCCTTTCGGTACACTGGTCATAATCTTCAATTGTTGCCTGAACCCTTTCGCCGGTTGTGTACTTAATTTCTCCGCCCATTATGCCGGTTATGATACCGCCTTCAACAAGGTCCCAGCCTTCAATATAAGCCACCTTGCCATCAATCATAACAATCTTGGCAAAACGTTGTGCAAGAGCAACGGGTGATTCCGCAGGTTCTCTGTTCATCACAATTGTTGCGTCATCTGCAACTCTATATTCCTTCTTGTCGTTCTCAACGGTAATACGGGTAATGAAATCAGGCGAATACTTTGCATCCACGTCGCTGTCGCCGTTGACCGAAAGGATGTATCCGTATTTCAACTCCACATTGCCTGAAAAGCTGATGTAAACAAGCTCGTCCGTGTTTCTTATCCAAACAGTTGCGGGCATATATTCATATTCATAAAGGCTTATGCCGTTTTTGGGTTCAAGACTGATTTTGTATCCCTCATTGCGCATTTGGGGATTTGTGTCATAAACATTTTCGCTTACTGTGAACTCTGCTGAATTTTCGGTTATGTCAACCTTGCCCACAGTACCCTCATACACACTTATTCCAAATCTTTCGGCAAGGATTGTGCTCTTTTCCCTGTTGGAATACTGAACCTGATACTGTCCGTCCGACTCATAAATCTGTTCACCGGGAAAGTTGGTGAAAAGAACATTTGAAATCAGCTTTTCAGCAGCTCTTTTTGTGAGTATACCATTTTCATTGGGAACCACGCCCTTTGAAAGACCGAGAGTGTTTGCGGCTCTGAGATAATTATCCTCCCACGAACCCTCAATGCTCGCATATCCCGAAAGTCCAAGAAGGTCAATGGTAATTTTATACGCTTCAATCGTCCTTATGGATTCGTCGGGCAAAAATCGGCTGTTTCCATTGCCTTTTATTATATTTGCATCGGCAAGAAATTTGATATACCCCGAATAAATGTTGTCCGCATCCACATCGGCAAAAGCCGTTCCCGACGGACGTATTTCTCCGCTTTGAAGGATTTTTGCAGCCATATAAGCAAACTCACTTCTGAGTATTTCGCTGTCTGCCGTGGCTTGAATTACGCTTTGGGGGAAAATTCCCAAAGCGGCAATTTCCTTTTCTGTTTCTGCAACCGCACCAAAGGTCAGTGCATTTAAGGCTGTTATTAAAGCTATAAAAAATCTTAATACTTTATTCTTCATATACCCACCACCTTTAACATTTCAAACACTACTTTTGCTCCCATGGCTCTTGTAACATTGCCTTTCGGTGCAAATTTTTCTTCACCCACACCGTTCAGCACGCCCATTTCCTTCATTGTGTATACCGCAGTTTTTGCATATTCCGCAATATCCGCATCATCAGCAAAGGCTTCCTTTGCATCCATAGCGGCAAAATCCAGCTTTTCAAAAACTCTCATTATAATAACCGCCATATCCTGTCTTGTAATTGAACTTTCGGCATTAAAGAATCCGTTTTCATCGCCCATAATCAAGCCATGCTCCTCTGCTGCTCTCACGTATTCATAATACCACTGATTTTCGGATATATCCATCAGACCCGTGCCCGCACCTTCAGCTTTGAGTCCAAGTGCCGTCACAATCATCTTTGCAAATTCAGCTCTTGTCATTTCACGGTGGGGATTAAAGTTTTTGTCGTCGCTCTCCGAAATTATTTTTCTGTCAAGAAGCTCTGCAATGCTTTCCTTTGCCCATTCCGCATTTTCAAGGTCCTTAAATTCGAATTTTTCCGCAACGGGTGTTTGGGGTGCATCGGGCTTCACAGCAGGAACCGATACCACAGGTGAAGAGGGTCTGCTTCCGCCTCCTCCGCCACCGCCGCCTGACGGCTTTTGAGATACCTCTCCTTTTTGTGTATTCTTCTTTACGGAAAGGGTTAAATCGGATTCCGGTATCTTTGTGGTTATATTCACACCGATTCCCTCGTCAAATTCCGCAATACCCGATATTTCAGCGATAAATGTACCCGTTTTGCCTGCAACGCCCATTATGCTTCCGATTTTTTCAACACCCTGTGACAAATCCGATGGAATGTATGTAAGTGTAATCACTCCATCGTCGTCCGATTTTTCAAAGGTACCCTTTTCGGCCTGCAATTCTGCGTCATCAAACATATCTTCGCTCGCCTTTATATTCATAACAAGTCTTGATACGTTGTTTGCTTCCTCTGAAAGTTCAATGGGGATTTCAAATTCCTGACCCACAAAAACCGAAGCCTTTGCTGTTTTTATCTGCAAATCTGTTTTGTCATATTGTTTTGCCAGCCACTTGTTTATAACAGTATTACAAATTTCCGCAAAAACCTCAACATCGGTTATCTCATTTTCGGCAAGTCTTGTTTTAAGCTCAACAAGCATATTGTCCTTATATGTTCCATTTGTCACAGCCAGCATCTTTGCCGAATCAACACCCACATAGCCCGCCTTTGCCTCGTCGGTGAGGGTACTGTAAACTCTGTTCACTTTTGTTGTCTGAAGCACAGTCTGCATCGCAGCGTGCGCTCTGAATATGTTCACCAAATCCTCTGTTGAGGAGATTTTTCCTTTGTCGCCGACAATTCCTGCATACACCTTTGATTTATCCGAAATCTCCCTTGAAGGAAGCTCGCTTGTTAAATTGATTCCCAGCATTGATGCATAATCTCCCACAACAGTCTGCATTTCTCCGGCGGTATCTGCATCAGCCACAGCCGTCATTATTTCATTTTCAAGGCTGCTTGAGATGTATGTGAACTTCATCTCGGTATTTTTTGCAACATATTCCCCCTGGACAATTGCAGTATACGTGCCCGAAACACTGCCATCGGGAACAGTGTATGATAATTCAAATTTTCCGTCCTCACCCGATACGGCAGTATCCACCGCCTCGGCTGTGACGTTTCCTTCTGCATCTTTTATGTAAAGCAGGGCACGTCTTCCCGAAATTTCCATACCCATGCTTGATTTCATTGTTCCGTTTACGGTAACGGCAGAACCTGAAATTTTTGCCGTTACATTTTCCATACTTGCATTATTTTCACTCGTTTCGGAAGCTGTTATGGTAAATTCAGTGTCCTCCGATGTGAAAAATCCGTAAATATCTGTAATTTTTCCTGTACTTATTTTATATTCAATACCTTCTTCAAGTGATTCACACATCAGAAGATAACCGTTGTTTTCATCACAGTAGCTTGTGCTTTTGAGTGTTTTTCCGTTGGCTGAAATCTGCGGACTGAAGCTTTCCTCGTCAGCCTGCGCCGTCAGGTCAAACCTGAAAACATCGGTACTCTTTGGAACACCTGCTCCGTCCTCTATTGGTTCATTTCCTGCATAAAGCCCTGCAACATCTATAATTCCTGCTATCTTTTCAATTATGAAATAATAATTGTACCGAATATCCGAGGGTCCCTTATCGGATATAACAAGCTCATACTGACCTTCTTCAAGCACAAAGGGCGGAAATTCATTTGCTGCCACTTCCGATTTTTTCTCGGTTGTTGTTTTTGATACGGTTTCACCGTTCAACAAAAGCTCAACATTTGCCGCTTCATTGCTCTTGCTGTGCAAAGTTACCTTGTATATACCTGTTTCCGCAACGTCAAGGAAATAGCTTGTGGTTGCACTGGCTGTTACCACACATCCGGTCACACCGTCATAAGAATAATTCCACTGATTATTCACATAATCGTGTTCGGGTGTTGTTGTTGATTTATAATCAACCATTGCAATTTTCACCGGTTCTGCACCTACGCTGTGTTCAATGCTTTTCATATAGAGCTTTGTGTAGGTTATCTCGGTTTCTGGCTTGATTGTTATAATATTTTCGCCCTCAGAAAGATAAAATCTTCCCATGGCATTTTCTCTGTTTGTTTTGTTGAAATATCCCGTGTATGTTTCTTCCCCCAGCGTTGCTGTCACGGCAATTTTATCCTGCAAGCCCTTGCCCTTTGCAATCAGCTTGTACCAACCCGCACTTTCGGGAGATACAGAATACGACACCTGTGCATCACTCGGTAATGTAACAGCCCCATCGGACGCCGTTGCCGATTCATCAATTTCAATATATTGAGTTATGGGAATTTCGCCCTCTCTTTGAATATTGTTTGTCCCCTGGGCAAAACCCGACAGCGTAGACAACGCAATCGCTAAAGCTGTCAAAAGACTTAGTCCCTTCAATTTCATAAAATTTCCTCCTTATCTGCTTTGGGGGTTATTACGGGCGGCGGTAACCGCCGCCCGCAACACACTAACTATTCTGCATACGGTATGCAATCACCGCACCAGTTTTGCCATACAAATATTTTTGCTGTGTATACTCCGTCTGTCACATCAAGATTTTCAATTGTTTTGTTGAATGTTGTTTCCTTGGTTGCTGTAACCGTATCAGACACAACCTTATAAAGTCTGCCGTCCTTGTATACCGCAAATGCAAAGAACACTTCCTTGCCTTCATGCTTGCCGTTCAATGCCACATTTACTGTTATGTTTCCGCTTTCAAGCTTATCAATCTTTGTTGCGCCGTTATACAACTCATAAACAGGCTCTGTTGCTATGTCGCCTGCATATTCCGTTTCCATGTAATATGCCTTAACTGTGTTTCTTGTGTCAAAATCTTCCGCAAGACCGCTTGCTGTGATTTTCACAACACTCACGCCTGCCGCAAGTGCCACATTTTCAAATACGCACTTATTATCCGAAATTGTGCCTGCATATGTTACGCCGTTTACAACTGCCGCAAAGCTGTTGCTTTCTGCAAAGCCTGTTGCATAAAGAGTTATGTCATACAAGCCATTCTTTTCTGCATTCATCTTGTAAACCGCTTCAGCCGTTCCGCCCACAACATCTGTGGAATATTCAATTGCACCTGTATTGTCAAATGCCTCATCCTCTGTATGTGGGTCAACATACATGGTTTCGTCAAAGTTTACCGAATAATAATCCTCGGCTTCAATTTTTGTAACCTCTGTTGCCGAAACCTCTGCCGTGATGTTCTTGACAATAATTCCGTAGAGCTTCGCATTCACATCGTATATTGTGATGGTCAAAGTATTTTCGCCTTCTTCAAGGTCAAATCTGCCGCCTGTGCGGTAAACTCTTTCGGCTTCAAAATAATCTGCTTCAACCAACTGCCCGCCAACTTCCACATCAGCACAACCGTCCTTGCCCGAAGCATCAAGAAGAACCTTGTATGTGCCTGCCTCTGCATCAATTGTATATGTAACAACACCGTCTGCAGGAATTATAATATAATCGCCCTCTGCCGTTACGCCGTCTGTTGCTGAGGTATAGTCGGCTGCCTTATAATATGTTCCCAAATCAGCCGCCTTGGGGGTAAGCTCAAAGTAATATACAAAGAGATAATTCCATTCATCTGCACTTGTATATAAGCCCTTTGTAAATATTGTCAATTCATTTTTGCCTTCTTCAAGTCTGACATTTTTCAGAGTAAACGTTCCCGTTGCCGTATCAATGCCTGCTTCGGCAATTACATTCTGTTCTGCATCAAGAAGCGCAAGCTTGTTCTTTTCTTTGCCTGACGTTGTGTATACCACCATATCATATGTGCCGGCTTCTTCGGCAACAAGACTATACGTTGCTTTTTGATTGTTTCCTGAGAATCCAACTGCACCAACGTTTTCACCAAGGGAATAGTTATACTGATTATCCACAAATGTGCTTTCACTTATGCCTATTGAAATATAGTCCTCACACTCAACAAGTGTTGTTCCTTCAGCCGCAATCCCATTGTCAACAGATTTCAAACGAATTGCTGAAAAGGCAGCTTCAGCCGGTGCTGTTACGGTGATTGTATTTGTGCCTTCCGCAAGGTTAAATCTGCCCACTGTTCTGTAAGTCCCTGCGGTGAGAGTCTTTGTGTTTTCGGTATCACCGTTCACGGTTACACTTACCGGAGCCGTAAGACCTCTCATAATCATCTTGTATGTACCTGCCTTTGCAGCAGAAACATTATATGTAACCGAAGCCTCAGCCCCCATTGTCATAACGCCGTTTGCAAATGTGATGCTTCCCGTGCCTTCAGGATAGCTCGAAAGTACAAGTGCCGTTTCAGCATTTTCAGAAATATTCTGAACCATGTCGCCTGTTCTTGTGATGTTGAAGTAGTAATAATATACTTCGTTGTGTGTGTTTGCATCTATATATGCCTTGGGATTGATGAATCTGATTGTCTGCAAGCCTGTTTTCAGAGGAACATCCGTGAATGTAACCTTGTTGTTTGCAATATCAACAACGCCTGTTGCAAGAACCATTCCGTTTTCATCCCTTACCTCAACCTGATTTTTATCGTGCTTGAAGGTCTGACCTATAAGTTCAATGCTGTAATTACCGCCCGATGCCACATTCAGTCTGAAGTCGCCGTATTTGCTTGTTCCATCCAGATACAAAGCACCCTTAACTCCGCTGTTGTCAGGCGCCGGATAAGATGTATGTGCATCAATCAGGTTCGCCGCAACATTTGTTGCATAAAAATCCTTTGCCTTGATAAGTGTTGTACCGCTTGCAGGAACTGCATGGTCAACAGGCATAAAGAATACATAAAGGAATCTGAAAGCCGCATCCTTTGCCGTGAAGGTCAAGGTCTGTCTTCCTGCTTCAAGAGCATATATTCCCATATGCAGATGTCCATCGCCAACAACGCCCGCAACTCTTTTTGCTATTCCTGTCTTTGATTTTGTAATTCCGCCAATGCTGACATCAACGGCACTCACGCCTTCATGTCCGCTGCCGTAAGCCGAAATACGGTAATTACCTGCTGTTGCCACATTCACATCAAAGGATGCCGAAGCCCCCACGGGAATTAATGTACATCCTTCAACCGCACCGATTTCGCCCGTTGCACCGCTGTAATTTGTCGCAGGAATTGTCGTTTCCTCAGTTCCCGAAACGGCAATTGCCTCAACATCACCTGTTTTTGCAATATCAAAGTAATAAAGATACGGTTCGTTGTGGTCGGAGCTGCTGAAATATGCACCCGTTCTCAAGAATATTCTCAAGGTCTGTTTTCCCTGTTTCAGATTAATTCCCGAAAAGTCAACCCTGTTGTTTGCCGCATCAACAGTTCCCTGCGAAAGCACCGCTCCGTTTGCATCCCTGATTTCAAATACGTTTCTTGCATCAAGCTTTGCCGCAACAAGAGAAATGCCGTAAATACCTGTCTGAACCACGTTCAGGCTGTAATCACCGTAAAAGCCGTTACCCCCGAAATACAGCATACCCTTAATTCCGCTTGTTGCAAAATCAGGCGCCTCATATGACGCATGGGCGTCCACAAGGTTCAGCTTTGTGTTTGTTGCTGTGAAGTACTTTGTGGGAACACGTGTTGTACCTTCTGCCGCAACCGTATATTCAATAGGCATCAGGTACAAATAATACATTTTTGCCAATCCCGTTGCCCTTACCGTAAGGGTCTGCTTGCCTGACGGAATTGTGTAAACGCCAAGATGCTTATGGCTCATTCCGTTAGCCACAGTTCTGCTGAACTCAGTTTCACCTGCCGTTACCGTTATAGGGCAATCTGCGCCCTCGCCGCCACCATAAATTGACAGACGATATGCACCGGCTTTCTCAATATTGAGATTGTAGATTGCAGTGCCGTCAACCTTCATTCTGATACCGCCGTCACCGGTAATGGAGGTGTCTCCGGCAATACTGCTGAACAGCTTTGCAGTAATTGTGGTTTCTGCTGTTGCACTGATGGTATATTCTGTTTCCGCACTTACGGGCACTATGCACATAAGCATCATAGCAAAAACCATCAGCGTTGCCATTGTTCGTTTTAACATTGTTCTTCTTAACATTGTTAACCCTCTTTCTTTAATATATTTTTTATATTTTAAATCGTAGCCGAGCCTTTTTTCGCCTTGTCCGTCACAAAAAATCGGTAAATATGCATATCTGTTATAGATAAGACCACAAAGGACCGGGCTGCCGAATTAAAACTTAATTTTGCACAAGCACACCTTCATCGTATGCCGCATCTTCCTTGGGGCTGTAATCGGTGGTGTCCGACTCACCCTTCTTGTGCACCTCTATATAATCTATATAGAAGGAAGTCAGTTGATAAAGCTTTATTCTGTTCAGACCTTTCTTCAGCCATACGGGACCTGTTGTGCCCGTTGCGAAGCCTGATTGTTCCGTAATGCTTATGTCACCAACCCTGCTGTCGTTTGCATACATCCTTGCAACCTTTGTTGTTCCTAAGATTTTTCCGCAGACATCAATATAATAATATCCGTCTGACGGGAGGTTCACCTCATACTGATACCAGTCGCCGCCGCTATTGGTGTCAATAACAAAATTCTCTGCTCCGCTGACCTTTATGAGCGAAACCGAATCGCTTCTGTACGGATTGTTGTTTGGCTTTGGTCTGTATCCCTTGTGATAACCAACACCTTCGCCACCCTCCATAAAGTCCTCTGCCTGAATTTTTCCACGGCTCTGAGGCTTTGAATATCTGAAGTACAGCCTCGGCACAAAAGCCGTCCTGCAGCCTTTTCCGTCAGGAAGCTGCGAGAGTGAAACGAGATGTTTATAATCTTCTGTTACGCCTGCATTCGCCTTTATTAAAGCCGCCTCCGCCGAATCATTGCTTTCGGGGTCCTCGATGAGCACCGTATCGCCCTCGTCACGGTCACGTGCCTGCGTGTCGGAATAGTTACTGTAAATATTCAGGTCATGAGTGTTATACTTTGGCTCCTGAACCTCAATCCACGGATAGCTTTCCTCAATAACATTGTCAAAAACGTCAATATATGCACTTCCTGCATCAAGATAAATCCCTCCGCTCCAGTAATGCACGTTGTTCTTTTTCAGAAAGTTTCCGTTTATCTTTGAATTTTCCAGCTTGCCCAAGGTGTAAATCTGACCACCGTCGCTGAGCACCTGAAGCACATTTTCAATATGATTATTGCTGATGCTTATGTTTCCGCAGTCAAAAGGACTACTTCCTTCCCAGCCCCAGCCTGCCGTTATGCCCGTATAGGGCAAATCAAGGAGAGTATTGTTTGAAATTTCAATATTCCGCTCATAATACACGCTGATTGCCGCATTATTGAAGAACTCATTTCCGCTTCGACGAATCACATTGTTGCGAACCTTTATATTCTCGCATATCTGCCGCTCCTCCGAATAATCATGGTGGAGGGGTCTGCCGATTGCAATTGCCGTTCCGCTCACGTCTCTGATGAGATTTCCCATGATTTGAGAATTGGTAACGCCGTCCGTCATACCGATTGCCGCCGAACCGAGGCAGGAAAATTCGCAATCCTTAATTCGGATATTGTCTGCCATTTTCACATCAAACTGAGATGCAAAGGCTGTTCTTCCATCCTCTGCGGTAATCATACTGCCGTCAAGCCCGTCGGACTGTGTGCCTATATATCCGTAATCGCTCACGAAATCATAAGCACCGTAGCGGAAAATCAGGTTTTCAAAGGCGAGGTTTTCAACCTTGTTTTCGGGTGACTCGCCGCTTATGTTCACCAAAAGCTGAGTTTCACCAACAAAAACATCTGCATCTGTCAGATTCTCGGTACTGTAAGGATAGTAATATATTCTTCCCTCATCTTTGCTGTAATAAAATTCGCCGGGTTCATCCAAAAGCTCTTTTGCATTTTCGATATAGAATGGACCATCCTTGATTCTGTCAACACCTCTGTTTGCTATGGCATTTAACACATTGGGTTTGAGGGTGAATATTGCCTCTTCGCCCACATAGCTTATACCCTCCACGGGGATTCTGTGATTCTCCCACGCAGTATTGAACACAAGCTCCATGTCCTCAGGCTTTTCAAAGCTTTTGGGGAAGTTCACCGAGCTGACCTTGATTCCGTCATAGTTCTCTGATGTGCTGTCAGCCTTGTAATAATCCTTCAGCTCATACTGATACTTGCTTCGTGCCCTTGCCGCAGGATAACTGTTTATATAGAGATTCCGCACGTGCTCAATATTTTCAAGGGGTGCGCTCCATATAACGCCATCTGTCTGCTCCCAGCCTGTGACTTTTCTGCCGCCGCTGATTTGAGGCGGATTATTTTTGTCTGTACCTCTGTATATAATATCAAATCCGTTTTTTCCGCTGTCCTGAGGAGTGAAGCACTCTGTCTCGTCTATGCGGTACACACCGGGCAGAATATTGACAACAATATCCCCCCACTGCTTTTCACTCAAAGTCCTTGCCGTCTCTTTTGCCTTTTTTATGGTGGCGTAGGGTTTTTCTTCACTTCCGTCGCCTTCTGCATCAGAGCCTTTTGGACTTACAAAAATTTCGGCATAAACTTCGGTGAACACATCTGTGGGAACAAAACTCTGCAAATCCTCAAGATAAATTATTTTGAATGACTTATTTTCACCCGTCACATTTTCAAAAAGCATTTCATTATCTGCAAGCCGTGCCTTTATCATTCTGCCGCCGTCGTATATTGCCGCTATGGCGGTTTTATCCATGTCCGAAAGAGTCATTTTAAGGTTCCCGTCCTCAAGAGCATATATTTCGGCACCGTCCTTGAACAGCCTTGCCTTGGGATTTTGTTTTTCCTCATACACGGCACTATAAAATGCCTGCAAAAGTCCGTTTCCGAATTTTTCTTTCCCGTTCAGGAGTCTTTCGTATACGGGCTTTGTATAAAACAATTCCTTCACCGTAAGTCCCGCTCCAGCAAGGATTCTTTCAACATCCTCTGCCGACCCTGCACCGCTTATATCAAACAAATCAATATACTCCTGCGCCACGGGTCTCAGAACAAAGCTCTCAAAAACTCCGTTGCCGTCTGCCGACAGCACATTTTCACCGTCTTTCAGGGTCACAACAGCAATTGCTTCATCCTCCACAGGTGCTTCAAAAACATTTATACCGTTTATCCTTATCTTGGTGTCCGCATCGCCGTGGATTTTCAGTTCAAAGGTCTGTTCCGCAGGACAATCAAGGCTGTAAATCAGTCTGTCGCCCCCATCAAGACTCACGCCGCTTTCCGCTTTCTGCAAGTCTCCAAGGAAATCCGTACACTCACGGGCAGGAATAATATTTTCCGATGTGGTGCTTATGGACTTGGCTTGGTGGGAATCCCACGCAAACTCCGACTTAATGCAGTAGAAATATACGTAATTAACCTTGCCGTCAGGATAATAATTGCCCGATGTTGATTTCAGCTCCAGAATATTTTCACCTGCACTGAGCTGAATTTTGTCAAAGCCTATTCTGTTGGCGTCAACCTTTACGCCTGTAACCCCTCTGCCGCTTGTGATGCTTGTGAGGGAATATTTCATATCCTCCTGAACATTTCCCGCATTGACGGTGAAGTTGTAAAGCCCGTCCGTTTGAACATTGACCTTATATCTCATAAAAAGGTTTATGGTGGAAAACACCGCTGTACCTTTGCCGCTGATTTCGTCCATTGTATAGGTATAATCACTCTGATTGTCAACAACTGCTGCCTCGTTCAGATTGGTTTCGGTATAGTCTATTGCCGGAATATACACCGTATCCTCACCTATGTCATATGAAACAGCCTTGATGTACAAAGTATTTATAACCGTCTCCGCCGATGCCGTAATTGTCACGGTGTTTATTCCCTTTGCAAGGTCAAATCTGCCAAGAGTGTTTTTCTTGCTTGCGCTTTCAAATCTTCGGTTTTCCGTTTTTTCGCCGCAGACCACGGTAATATCTGCACCGCCCGATGACC
>JAZRMZ010000059.1:0-10607 GCA_045647905.1 Clostridia bacterium | reverse complement strand
AAAAACAAAGAATACTTTCAAAAAATGAAATTTCGGGCAACATACGCCGTGTAATCATAAAAACATCTCCTTTCACATTTTATTTGCAATTGTATAACATTTGAAGAAATAAGTCAATGAAAATTAGAAAATTTTTCAATGTTTATTTATCTTTATTGCGGTTACAATATCAGTGAAGACAGATAAACAAATTGTTTTTCTGAATAAACAAGGAGGTGAAACAGCAATGTCAAACAGCAATAGTAGCAATAACTTTGTAGTACCTGAAGCAAAGGCTGCAATGGACAAATTCAAAATGGAAGCAGCAAACGAGGTAGGCGTACAGCTCAAGAAGGGCTACAATGGTGATCTCACATCAAGAGAAGCCGGTTCAATCGGTGGCCAGATGGTAAAAAAGATGATCAAAAAGTATGAACAGGACTTGGCAAACGGCAATAACTAATTTAAGTTAATCCAAAAGTCAGGATTTGTTTGTTGAAATATTGATTTGAGTAAGACCCGCAAATCGAGCTATGTTTGGTTTGCAGGTCTTATTTCAATATCAGGGGGGATAAAAATTCTGATTAACAAAAAATCTCTTGAAGGGAAACCTGTTTACCTTTTTGATTCAGAAGAGCCTTTTGGGAGGGTTGAAGGCATAAGTTTTTCAAGAACAAACGCCTTGGTTGATGCATTGATAATTGAAACATTGAGTATTATTCCCATAAAAAGGCGTGTTGCAGTTTCGGACATTCATAAATTAACATCAAAACGACTTGTTCTCAACGATAAATATATCGCAAATAGAGCCGATTCTGACAGCGACAGTGTTTGCGAAAAGGATATTGTCTGGATAAAAACCGAAAAGGGTCGGATAAAAAAAATAAAGGATTTCAGATTTAATTTTGAAACCGGCGAAATAACAGATTTTATTTTCAAGCCGTCACTCTTTTATAAACAGGAAACCATACCCGTAAAAGAATTAAAAATACAGGAAAATAAGGTTTTTATAAAATAAATGTACAAACAAATTATTGTATTGAAAGGAGAAAAATTATGAAAATTTTTTTAGCAGGAATGGCCGCAGGTATAGTCGCAGGCGGCGGATTACTTCTGGCTGTTCATCCGATGAATAAAAGACAAATGAAAAAAGCATACAGACGTGCAGGGCGAATGATGCGAAAAGTCGGCTGCACAATGCACAGATACAGCGATTAAACATCAAATTATGAAACAGTGCATATTTCAAGCCTGGCACGGACTGAATATGCACTGTTTTTATAATAAGAAATTATCTCTTATGAATAATTTTTAAAAACCAAAATATCTTTTAGCGTTTTTATAGCAAACGCCTTCAACTATTGTTTTGAGTGAATCCATATCATCAGGATATTCTCCGTCTTCAACCCATCCGCCGATGAGGTTGCAGAAAATTCTTCTGAAATATTCATGTCTGGGATATGAAACAAAACTTCTTGAGTCTGTGAGCATTCCAACAAAATTACCCAGTATTCCCAGGTTGGCAAGAGTCTTCATCTGCTCCTCCATGCCGTCGCGGTTATCATTGAACCACCAGCCTGAACCAAACTGAATTTTGCCTGCTGTGGGTGCTTTCTGGAAGTTACCGAGCATTGTTCCCAGAACATAATTATCTTTGGGGTTAAGAGTATAAAGAATTGTTTTGGGGAGAATATCGCCGTTTTCAAGGTTGTTCATAAACGCCGAGAGCTTTTCAGCAATACAAAGGTCGTTGATTGAATCAAAGCCCGTGTCTGCACCAAGTGCCGCAAACATCTTTCCGTTGTTATTGCGGAGAGCACCGATGTGGAGCTGCATTGCCCAGTCAAGCTCAGTATAATACTTTGCACACTCTGCAAGAACAGCAGTCTTGAATGTGTCAATTTCATCAACGCTCAAAGGCTCACCCTTAATTCTTTTTTCAAAAACAGCCTTTGCATCACCAAGAGCAAAGGGAACGTATTCAAGAGCATGATCTGAAAGACGGCATCCGTTTTCGTGGAAAAACTTAATTCTGTCACCAACAAATGCAAGTGCCTTTTCATAGGTGTCAATTCCGTTTGCTTCAATATAAGGCAAAAACTCAACCTTTTCAATGTTCACAAGCTTATCAGGACGGAATGTTGGAAGCACCTTTGTGGGGAAGCCCTGTTCCTTCAACTGTTTGTGGTATCTCAAATCGTCTGCAGGGTCATCTGTTGTACAAATAACCTCAACATTTGAACGTTTGATAAGATTCTGAGCCGAAAATTCGGGCTTTGCAAGACATTCGTTGCATTTGTCCCATATTTCCTTTGCTGTATTTTCATTCAAAGGAATGTCAATATCAAAATATCTTTTCAATTCAAGACTGGTCCAATGATAAATGGGGTTTCCTATGAGAAGTGGAAAAGTTCTTGCGAATCCCATCCATTTTTCAAACTCATCACCGTCTCCGGTAATCATTTTTTCATCAATGCCGTTTGAACGCATCTGACGCCACTTGTAATGGTCTCCTCCAAGGAACAAATCGTAGGCATTTTTGAACTTGTAATCTTCAGCAATCATCTGCGGCGACAAATGACAATGATAGTCAATAATCGGCAAATCCTTTGCAAATTCCGAATACAGTTTTCTTGCTGTATCATTTTTCAGCATAAACTTTTCATTAATAATTCCCATTTTTTTCACCTTTCTTTTTACAAAACTATTCCGTCTTTAAAAATCGAAATTTCTCTGTAACCGTTTCTTTCGTTTGCGGTTTCTTTACCCGATGCAACTTCAATTATATAGTCAAAAAACTCATCTGTCAAGGTCTCTCCCGAAAGCACAGGCGATGCATCAAAGTCAATCCAGCCCTTCTTTTTTTCTGCAAGGGCATTATTGGTTGCCACCTTAACCGTCGGCACAGGTGCGCCCACGGGTGTTCCTCTGCCTGTGGTAAACAAAACCATATGCACACCTGCAGTTGTGAGGTTGGTTATGGCCACAATATCGTTACCCGGACCATCCATAAGGCTCAATCCGTTTTTGCTTAATGTATCTCCCATCTTCAGCACGTCAACAACGGTACTTAAGCCGCCCTTCTGTACACAGCCCAAAGATTTTTCCTCCAAAGTGGTAATACCGCCCTTTTTGTTGCCCGGCGAAGGATTTTCATAAATCACCTGATTATGCCGTGTGAAATAGTCCTTGAAATTGTTAATCAATGCAACGGTTTTTTCAAAAACTTCTTTTGATTCGGCACGCTTCATCAGGAGATGCTCCGCACCAAACATTTCAGGAACTTCGGTGAGAACACAGCTTCCGCCCATTGAAATCAGCTTATCCGAAAGTCTTCCAACGAGGGGATTGGCTGAAATTCCGCTGTACCCATCACTGCCTCCGCATTTCAGACCAATTTTGAGCTTTGATACGGGAACGGGAACTCTTTCAAACTTATTGGCATATTCCTTCAGTTCTTCAATGAGTTTCACGCCCTCCGAAATTTCGTCCTCAACATCCTGAGTATTCAAAAATTTAACTCTGTTGGGATTATACTCACCAAGCACCTTTTTGAATTCTTCAATATTATTATTTTCACAGCCAAGCCCAAGAATAAGTACACCGGCTGCGTTAGGATGATTCACAAGACCTCTCAGAACAAGCTGCGTATTCTGGTGGTCGTCACCAAGCTGAGAGCAGCCAAAGGGATGCTCAAAAGTATATGCTCCCGTCAACTCAGCAAGACGTTTTGCCACCTTGTTTACACATCCGACGGTGTTCACAATCCATATTTCGTTGCGGATTCCCACATCACCATTTTCACGTACATAGCCCATAAAGGTTTTGTCACATTCTGTTTTTGGAATATCATAAAACTCAGGCTCATACTTATATTCAAGATTGCCCGAAAGGTTTGTTTTCATATTATGAGAATGAACGTGTTCGCCCTGCTTTATATCACAGGTTGCATGACCGATGGGATTTCCGTACTTGATTATATTTTCACCCGATGCAATGTCATGAACAGCGTACTTATGTCCGTCCTCAAGATTTACTTCCACATTGTCAAGTTTATTTATTAACATATTTTTCAACCTCATCTGCAAGATAACTCAAATTCTCGCCCCAAAGTTTTTCGTTTGCAAGAATTGTTTTTACATCCGAATTTTTCATAAATTCAACAACGTCCTTGTCGTCATTTGTCATATCTGTCTTATAAAAGTCAATAAGTTTTGCAAAAGATTGCAAAAGATGCTTTGGCATTTCACCTGTTCTCTTTATGTATTCAAGAATTGACGGAAGAACTCTCACCTTGAACTTGCTTACAGAATTAAGGGAGATTGAAGCACAAAGATGCTTAATATAGGGATTACGGAATCTTTCAAACACATTGTTTGCATAATCAACAAGCTCCTCTTCCGGCAAGTCAAGAGTGGGAATAATTTCATCAAAAACACAAGCATTAACAAATCCAAACAGTTTTTCGTTTTCCATACAGTCCCTCACGGTTTCAACGCCTTCGAGCATAGCATAAGGAATCATTGATGTATGAGCACCATTGAGAATACGCACCTTTCTTGTTCGATACCGTTCAAGATTATCGGTGATTATAATGTTTAGTCCCGTTTTATCAAAAGGAAGTTCCTCGCAGATACTCTTTGGAGCTTCAATAACCCACAAATGGAATAACTCACTTGTGTTCAGCATATTATCCTCGTATCCAAGTTCAATTTTCTCGTCTTTGGGATAACCCGTAACAATTCTGTCAACAAGGGTATTACAAAAAATATTTTCTTCATTAACCCAAGTTTTAAAATCGTCACCCAAAGCCCAGTCATCAGCATATTTCAGAATAATTTTTTTCAAGGTTTCGCCATTTTTGTCAATAAGCTCACAGGGCAGAAAAATAAAGCCTTTGAGTCCAAGTGTAAAACGTTTGTGGAGCAATGCTGTAACCTTTGCAGGGAAAGATTTGGGCGGTGCATCCGTCAGTTTATCTCCCTCAACATATTCAATCCCCGACTCGGTTGTGTTGGAAAACACGAATCTGAATTCGGGATTTTCTGCAAGGGCAAGATATGAATTCCAGTCCTCATATGGCTTGACGCATCTTGAAATTACGTCAATAACCTTCTTTTCAACTGTTGGAACTCCCTCCTGCATACCTCGCATAATGTGAGTATACACGCAATTTTGTTCAGTCAACCTGTCGCAAAGACCATTTTCAATGGGCTGAACAACAACCACGCTTCCGTCAAACTCGGTTTTTTCGTTTGTTATCTGAAGAATCCAGTCCACAAATCCGCGAAGAAATCCACCTTCACCAAACTGAATTACCTTTTCAGGTCTGATTATTTTATTATTCAACATATTAACTCCTCCTTTTAAATCTCATTTTACAGCATTTTAATCTTGATTTCCATTAAATTATTGCTAATATACACAAAAATTACTAAAATATTGTTGACGTCATTTGAATTTTATGATAATATTCAATCAGGTGATAAAAATGGCAATTTACAGTGGTGAAAACAACTGCTTTTTTGAACGAAAAAAACATACTGTTCCCATGACCATGACCAATGCCCATTTCCACAATAGTCATGAGCTTTATTTTCTTGAAAAGGGCAGAACAAGGTATTTTATCGGGAATGAAATCTTTATGCTTGAACCGGGGGATATGGTTTTTATCCCCAAATTTGTGTTTCACAAAACAGATAACGGTCAGCGAACCGATGTTGAACGTCTGCGCTTTTCATTTGATGACGATTTTGCAGGTAATGACTTTCAAAAATACATAAACGAGCTGAAGCAAAAACGCTTTATACGTATTCCCTCTGACAATCAGCCGGAACTCAAGAACATAATTGAACGACTTGAATCCGAAGGTATCAAAAAACAAAAAAACTATACCGAGATGCAAAGACTCTGTTTTATGCAGATACTTGTTCTTATTTCGCGATACTGCACAACAAACACATCACATCTTACAGGTTCAGAACAAACAATCCAACGAATCACGAAGTATATAAGCGAAAACTGTGACCTTGAACTGACTTTGGAGAGTCTTTCGCAAAAATATGCCATGAGTCCAAGTCATCTGTGCAGACTGTTCAAAAAAACAATCGGTATAGGTCTTTCGGAGTATATCAATATTTCACGAATTACTGTTGCCGAAAAACTTCTTAGAAGCACAAACAAAACTGTAACTCAGATTGCCACCGAGTGCGGTTTCAACGACAGCAACTACTTTGCCGCAATATTCAAAAAATACAAAGGAATTACGCCAAAAAAATATTCTTTAAAAGAAAAATCAAACTAATGAAAAAGGCGCCGATGGCGCTTTTTTCATTAAAATACCGACATAATCAAAACTGCAACAATAATCAAAGGCAGAACATATGCAAAATACGGTCTAAGCCACTTTGCAACCTTCAGTCCTTTTCCCGAATTCACTTCCGCAAAATAGTTTTTCCATCCCCATCCATAACGGCAAGTACAGAACAAAACATAAATCAGACTTCCCACGGGCAGCATGACATTTGAAACAGCGAAATCTTCCAAATCCATAATCCCTTTTCCGCCAATCTGAACATACGACCAAACCGTAAATCCAAGAATACAGGGCAAAGATAACACAGCCAAAAGAATAATATTGATGATTGCAATTTTCTTTCGACTCATATTCGTGAGTTCAAGCCAGAAAGACATAATATTTTCAAAAACACCTATAACGGTTGAAAAAGCCGCAAAAATCATAAACAGGAAAAACAGTATCCCAATAATCTGACCACCGGGCATATTATTGAAAATGCTTGACAGCGTTGTGAACAGAAAACTTGCCCCAACAGTCGATGCATCTGCAGTCACACCGTTATTAAAAGTGAAACACGCCGGAAAAATTATGAGTCCCGACATAAGTGCAACAAAAGTATCAAGACCCATTATGGTAAGAGCTTCACCCGTCAGACTTCTGTCTTTGTCGATATAACTGCCAAAAATTGCAACAGAACCGATTCCAACACTGAGGGTAAAGAATGCCTGTCCCATTGCGGCAGAAATAACTGTAAGCCATCCGCTTTCCTTTACGCCTGCCAAAGTCGGAATAAGATAAAACTTCAACCCTGCTCCGGCTTCGG
The DNA here is from genome assembly GCA_045647905.1 of Clostridia bacterium. GTDB lineage: Bacteria > Bacillota > Clostridia > Monoglobales > Monoglobaceae > SIG440. The sequence continues at coordinate 3,507 of JAZRMZ010000059.1, read as the reverse complement.
ACAATGTACAGGCATAAACCGCAAGACCAATCATCAAGATAAAAAGTGCAATCATCATAACCTTTGTTATTCTTTCAACACCTTTTTGAAGACCCAATGAACATACTCCAAAACAAATAACTATAACAGCATAGGTTGCAATAATCATCAAACCCGAATTACTTACAATCCCGCCGAATACAGCTCCAAGCTCCTCTGCTGTTGAAAATTCAGTTATTGCTCCGTTTACATACATAAAAAAGTATATAAGCATCCATCCCGAAATTACCGTGTAAAACATCATCAGAATATAGTTACCTGCAATGCCGAGATACTTTGTCAGGTGCCATTTATGTCCATCCTTCTCAAGCGCATCAAATGATGAAGCAATACTTCTTTGGCTGGCTCTGCCAACCGACAGTTCCATTGTCATAACAGGCAAACCAAGCAAAAGCAGAAAACCAATATAAATAAGAACAAACAGCGCACCGCCGTATGCACCTGTTATTATAGGAAATCTGTATACATTTCCAAGTCCAATGGCACAGCCGGCAGAAATCAGTATAAAACCAAGCCGTGATGAAAATTTTTCTCTTTGTTTCATAAATAACCCATCCTATTTTAAAAATTTATATTTTTATAATACCATAAGATATCTTATTTTTCAAGTGCAAAAAAGTATACCCATTGTTCGGTATACTTTTTATTGTTAACCTATTCCACATAAAGAACAACCTGCATATTTTCGCTGTCCCATTCAACTTCTGCTCCGATGATTTCCGCAACATATCTGACAGGAACAAACATTCTGTCATTATAAATATATGACGGGGCATCAAGCATAACAAGATTACCGTTTACATAAGAAATATTTGAATTCGGATAAAGTGCAATTCTCATATCATCATTTGAAACAACAACCATATCAGACATATTTGAAACCCATCCAACATGAGCATCAAGAATCTCGGCAAGGTATCTGACAGGAATCATGGTTCTGCTATCAACAATCTGAGGTGCAACATCGTAATGATACGTTTTGCCGTAAATCATGGCACTGCTCTCACCGATTTTCAAGGTGATTCTGTTGCTTTTTGCATATGTTTTACATCTTTTGCAATCATCATATACGGTTGTTTTATCGTTATAAACAGCATATCCGCACTCACAGAAATAATATCCCTTGTGAGGATGGGCAGTTTCATAACTCTCAATCAGATTGTGAGTATGGGGAACAGCTTCAATTTCTTCCGCAATGCTGTTTGTTGCCTGTCTCAATTTCATAACGGTTGACTGACCTGCAACACCATCAACAGACAAACCATTCTGCTGTTGAAATACCTTGACGGCATCTTCGGTTGCTTTACCAAACTGACCATCGACAGAAAGTTCAATACCAAGAGCGTCATTCAAAGCACTTTGAAGCCATTTAACCGTTGAATTTTCATCACCGTATCTCAATGATTGGAATGCGCTTCCAACCCAACCGCCAGATCTATTTGAAATATACCAGTAGTTATCTAAGTTTTCAATACGTTCATTCTGAGTTGTACCGGGGAGCCACGCACTTGTCAAAGGAATACGCCCTGAAGCAATACCGCCTGCAGGGTCAGCACAGTAAAACACATCTGTGTACGGGTCATAATCCGTCAGCAGTACAGCATGAATCTTTTCGCCATCACGATTATATATCTGAAAACCTTCGGGATGAATTTCAAGCATTGAAATCATAAAATCCTTTTTCTCGTCCAATGAGTCAGGAAAAGTGCCGTAGCCAACAACCATTCCGGCAAAGGAAAAGTTATTATATAATCCTCCGGTTGTCCATGCAATATCTTCGGTTGAGTCTTCGGTGATTTTATTCCATTCATCCAAGCCGTCAATAATAGCACGTCTTCGCAACATCATAACAGCAGAAGCAAGAGTGCATCTTCCGCTTCTTGATTGCTTAACAAAAACTTCATTGTCATTTATAGAAACAGCATTTGCTGTAATAACCAAATTGAACGAAACCGAAAGTATAGAAAACAACAGGCAAAAAGCCAGAATCAAACTTGTTGTTTTTTTCATCAAAACACTCCTTTTTCACAAAAGCCTGTTTGTTTACTATACCAAAAAACAGCCGATTTGTCAATAAATTACCAATTCAATCATAATTCAACATATAAACTTAACAGTTCTGTAAAATTCCTGTAACAAACAACCCGTGCAGTACAAACTGCACGGGTTAGAAAAGTTATCCCTTATAACGTTCTTCCCACATCCACGGTGAAATAACAAAAGGATCAAGGTCGGTAAACTCGTTAAGAATACGATCTAAGGTATCCTGTGAAAGTTTTGGAGTATTGAACATTTCAACGTTCTGAGCAACCTGTTCGGGTGTTTCACTTCCCACAACCAACGAATCCACTCCAACAGTATCACGAATAAACGAAAGTGCAAGCTGTGCAACCGAAATTCCAAGCTCATCCGCAAAATTACGAACCTTTTCAACTTCAGGCCATACCTTTTTATACATTTCCTCAAGCTTCAGTTTTGGCGCATTGGGGTTCTGAACAAGAAAATCTTCTTTCTTTCTGAAAAACAATCCCTGAAGATATACGCTTCTTACAAAAACTGCAATCCCTGCATCAGACATTCGCTTTACCGTTCCATTCTGAATAATCTTGTTATCAAGAATGTTCATGGGAATCTGCACCGCATCAAAAGCACCCGAATCAATGATTCTGTCAATTTCATTCTTGTTTGACATGGAAATTCCGGCATTGATGATAAGACCTTCTTTTTTCAGCTCCTTAAGCGCTTCAACAAGCTTATCGCCGTAATCAATAAAGTTCTTTTCGGTGTGGCTCATAAAAATCGGAATTCTTTCGATTGAGAGCTTTTTTGCCGAAAGAGCTGCAAATTCCTTCAATGACTTGTAAATATCCTTTGAGGTTTCTTCTGTAACCTTAAATTTTGTACAGATGTCAAACTGCTTGTCAGGATGGGTTGAAAGATACTTTCCGATAACTTCTTCACTGTTGCCGTAATCGTCCGATGTATCAAGGATGGTAACGCCCCCCTTATAAGCCGCATCAAGAATTGCAAAGCTTCTTTCTTCGGTGGGCTTGCCTGCGCTGTTATTTACGCCATAACTCATACCAAGCTGAACAGTACCAAGAGTCATTTTTGAAATATTAAGACCATTTTTTGAAGTAATATCCATTTTTGTAATTCTCCTTACTATTATTTTGCAGTATATCCGCCGTCAACGGGAATAACTGCACCTGTTATGTAAGCCGAAGCATCAGATGCCATAAATACTATTGTTCCCATAATGTCGGTTTCGTTTGCAAGTCTGCCAAGGCAGGTTGCCTTGCCGTATCTTTCAACGAAAATATCAGGCTGACTCACATCATAAAGACCGCCCAACTCAAGAACGTTACATCTCACGCCATATCTTCCGTAATGCGATGCAATATAACGTGTGTAGTTTGCCATACCGCCTTTGGTGTATTTTGGGAGTTTACCACTCAACTTCCAAGA
>JAZRMZ010000058.1:0-8333 GCA_045647905.1 Clostridia bacterium | reverse complement strand
CTTGACCCCGGCTATCGTACCGGTTGTAAAGTTGGCGTTGTTGACGAAACGGGAAAGGTTCTTGACACGGGTGTTATTTATATCACACATTCTGAGGGACAAAAAGAGTCGGCAAAGACTTTGATTAAGGGTCTTATAAAGAAGCACGGCATAACTCTCATTTCAATCGGAAACGGAACTGCTTCAAAGGAAACAGAAATCTTTGCGGCAAACCTCATAAAGGAAATCCCCGAGCACAACGTGAAATACATAATGACAAACGAGGCAGGGGCTTCGGTTTATTCCGCTTCAAAGCTGGCAACAGAGGAGTTCCCCGATTTTGACGTAACTCAGCGTAGTGCAATTTCAATTGCAAGACGTGTTCAGGACCCCCTTGCGGAGCTTGTTAAGATTGAACCAAAGGCAATTGGTGTTGGTCAGTATCAGCACGACATGAACCAGAAACGTCTTGGCGAAGTTCTTGGCGGTGTTGTTGAAGATTGTGTTAACTCCGTTGGCGTTGACCTGAACACCGCTTCTGCTCCCCTTCTTCAGTATATTTCGGGCATAAATTCGACAATTGCTTCCAATATTGTAAAATACAGGGAAGAAGAAGGAAGATTTACAAGCAGAGCACAGCTCAAAAAGGTTGGGAAGCTTGGGCCAAAGGCATTTCAGCAATGTGCAGGCTTTTTGAGGATTGCTGACGGAAAGAATGTTCTTGACAACACGGCAGTTCATCCCGAAGCCTATGAGGCGGCAGAAAAGCTCATTGAATTTTTGGGATACACAATGAAGGATGTTGAGGAAGGAAACCTTGGTGACATCAAAAACCGTATGAAGGACAAGGATTTGACGTCACTTGCATCGGATTTGGGCATTGGTGTTCCCACATTGCGTGACATTGTGGACGAAATCACAAAGCCCGGACGTGACCCACGTGATTCGGTTGAACAGCCCTTGCTCCGTGACGATGTTATGAGCATGGAAGACCTGAAGCCCGATATGATTCTCACGGGAACAGTCAGAAATGTTATTGACTTTGGTGCGTTTGTTGACATCGGAGTGCATCAGGACGGGCTTGTGCATATTTCGCAGCTCTGCGACAAATATGTGAAGCATCCCATGGATGTTGTTTCAATCGGTGATATTGTGAAGGTAAAAGTGTTGGAAGTTGATGTTCAGAAAAAGAGAATATCTCTCACAATGAAAGGAATTGATTAATCAGGACAATGTATTTTGTGCAGACCGTTCAAAGGGAAAATAATGATTGAAATTCGCTAATATGCGAATTTCTTTCGGTCTATCCTTTGAACGGTCTGCATCAAAATACGTTTGCCCTGAGAATGTTATTTTGATATTCAGGCGGTGATATATTGAAGTCATTTTATAAAAGTTTTTTCCTCTTGCTTGTGCCAATGGCTCTGAAGGAACTGATTGCGGCGTTCATAAACCTTTTGGACACGGTTATGCTTGGCGACTTGGGTTCGGACGTTATTGCGGCGGTGGGAATTGCAAATCAATGGTACTTTTTGTTTGCTGTTGTTACCTTTGGTATGTGCGGAGGAGCAGGAGTTTTTGCGGCTCAGTACTGGGGTGCAAAGGACATAAAGAATATGCGGAAGGTTCTTGGAATCAATCTGATGCTTGTTTCATTGCTGTCTGCTTTGTTTATTGTTATTTCACTTGCGGCACCGCAAATGATAATAAAATTCTTCAGAAGTGAAAAGGCAATTGTGGATTATGGCGTGAAATATCTGAGGATTGTATGTTTTTCGTATATATTGTCGGGCATAACGGCGGCTTATGATATGAGTCTTTGTTGCAGCGAAAAGGCAAATGTCTCATTTGTTGCACGTTTTATCGGGCTTTGCGTGAATATTGTTATGAACTGGGCTATGATTTACGGGCATCTTGGATTTTCTGCAATGGGAATTGAAGGTGCGGCGTATGCAACCATAATTGCAAGAGCATCGGAGCTTTTGATTATTCTTTCGGTTGTGTACGGAAAAAAGATGCTTCAGGCGGCACCATTAAGAGAAATGTTTACTTTCCCAAAAGGAATGCTCCAAAAGTATTTCAAAGCGGCACTTCCCGTAACCCTCAATGAAAGTGCATGGGCATTGGGAACTGTCACATATTCATGGGTATTTTCCCAGGTTAGTGCTGAAGCGGTTGTTGTAATCACAATTGTTCAGAATATTGAAAGGCTGCTCCTTGTGTTCTTTCACGGTGGAGGTAATGCGGCAGGAATACTCATTGGCAAGCTGGTTGGCGCAGGTGATACGGAAAGCGCCTTTAATGTTTCAAAAAAGTTATGTATTTTGAACACGGTGTTTTCCATTGTTGTTGCGGGATTCTTTATTGTTATCAGACCCATTGTGCTGATTCCCTATAACATAACACCTTCAATATACAATCAGACATTGAATATTCTGTTCCTGACAGCACTTATTATGACGGTGAAATCTCTGACCTTTTATTTTATCGTCGGTGTTTTCAGAAACGGAGGCGATACGAAGTTTGCGGCGCTTATTGATATAACTTCAATGTGGCTCATTGGTGTTCCGTTTGTTTTGATTGCAGGACTTGTGTTCAACCTTTCACTTGAAAAGATTTATATAATTATGATGAGTGAAGAAGTTGTGAAGCTGTTGCTTTCAATCTGGCGTTACAGAAGCAAGAAGTGGATAAAGAATTTGGTTAGAAATTAATTATGCAGGAATGTTTCACGTGAAACATTCCTGTTTTTATTGGTTCTATATCAAATATTGGATGGAAACACTTTGGAAAGATCCTTCACTACGTTCAGGATGAGGGAAGCTCGCAGGTGTAAGGTCATGTTGAGCGTAGCCGAAACATCTTTTTTGCGCTAAACCCCAACATTTGCAAAAGAACCATTTTATTTTAATGAGATTCTTTGCCTTTTGCTCAGAACGACAAAGGTTTCTTCACAGAAGAAGTTATATTGATGTGGTTGAGTGAGTAGTCATGCTGAGCTTGTCGAAGCATCTATGCAAACCAATTGTTTCACGTGAAACATTTTAAAAAATTTTTGATATACGTATTGTAATTTGTCGTGAAAAGTGGTAGAATTATAACATATGAAAATAGAGGAGGATAAAAATGGGAAAGGTAATTGCAATTGCAAACCAAAAAGGCGGAGTTGGAAAAACAACAACTGCCGTCAATCTCAGCGCCTGCCTCGGAAAACAAGGGAAGAAAACTCTTCTGATTGACATTGACCCTCAGGGAAACACAACAAGCGGTCTTGGGGTTGACCCAAGAGCTGTTGAAACATCGGTTTATGATTGTATTATCAACGATGTTCCTATGAATGAGGTCATAATAAAAACAGAATTTGACGGATTGTGGATTTGCCCTTCAAATATTGACCTTGCCGGTGCAGAGCTGGAGCTTGTTATGAAGGACAACCGTGAATATGTATTGAAAAATTCAATTGAAAAAATCAAGAAGGATTTTGACTTTATTTTTATTGGTTGTCCGCCGTCTTTGGGGCTTATAACCCTCAATTCCTTTTCGGCGGCTGATTCGGTGCTTGTGCCAATCCAATGCGAGTATTATGCGCTGGAAGGTCTCAGCCAATTGACAAACACAATAAAAATGGTGAAGAAAAAACTGAATCCTGACCTGAGCCTTGAAGGTGTTCTGATGACAATGTTTGATGCAAGAACAAATCTTTCCATTCAGGTTGTTGACGAAGTTAAAAAATTCTTCAAAGAAAAGGTTTACGGAACCATTATCCCCCGAAATGTCAGACTTTCAGAAGCTCCCAGTTTCGGGCAGCCTATTATTGAATACGATAAACATTCAAAGGGTGCGGAGTGTTATACCGACCTTGCCGAAGAAGTTATTGAACGAAACAGCTGAGAAAGGAAGTGAATATAATGGCAGAAAATAAAAAATCCGCAAAAAAAGCTATGGGACGTGGCTTGGGCGCGTTTTTTGACGACATTCAGGAAAATCCCGTGGCTGAAAAAACTGAAAAACCAAAGGTTCAGTCAGAAGAAAAAGGCGGAGTGAAAACTCTGAAACTCCGTGACATTGAGCCAAATCCCGACCAGCCACGAAAACTTTTTGAAAAAGACAAGCTGGAAGCATTGGCTGAATCCATAAAGGAACACGGCTTGATTCAACCCATTGTGGTGAAGCCCGGCGAAAACGGAATGTACATTATTGTTGCAGGTGAACGCAGATGGCGTGCATCAAAGCTGGCAGGGCTTTCGGAAGTTCCTTGTGTTGAGGGCGATTATACCGAAAAACAGGTTATGGAGCTTGCGTTGGTTGAAAATCTCCAGCGTGAGGATTTGAACCCCATTGAAGAAGCAGAGGGTTATCGCAAGTTGATGGATACATTCGGTCTCACTCAGGAGGAGGTTTCAACCCGTGTGGGAAGGAGCCGTAGTGCTGTTGCAAATTCATTGCGTCTGAACGGTCTTTCTGATGAAATCAAGAAACTTGTTATTGTTGGCGAGCTCTCGCAGGGTCACGCAAGAACCCTTCTTTCATTGGACAAGGAATCGGACAGACTTGCTGTTGCTCAAAAAATTATCAGCGATGGTCTTAATGTGCGTCAGGTTGAAAAAATTGTTGCAGCAATGACAAAGGAAAGTCCAAAACCTGCTCCCGCAAAAACCGACAAAAATATTGAAAAATATTTTAAAGACCTTGAAAATCAAATTTCAGGAAAATTGGGTGCGAGAGTTACAATCAAGAACGGAAAAAACAAAGGCAAAATTGAAATTGAATATTTCAGTAATGCCGAGCTTGAAGGAATTCTTGAAAAGATAAAATGACCAAAAATGTAAAAAGCTGTAAAAAACCCACCTTTTAAATGCGGTCTAAAAAGGACAAAACGAGATAAGGCAATGAAGTTATATTAAAAAGGGCTGAATTTGATTTAAAGGGCAATTTTTTAGCTTTTAAGACGGGAGGCACAAAAATACAAAAATGAAAGAGTCAAACAAGAACAACAACAAGCGAGTTTTCCTTTATGGTGTGATTATGTTGCTTTGTGTTGCGATTATTGTTATAGTCGGATTGGTGACAGGTTCCGGTATTGGTGAAAACAATATTGAGGGGCAAAACTTAATTGACGAAAAGCAAAATAACATTCGCTTGCTTGAAGAAAAGGTTTCGGCATTGGAAAAGGAAGTTGAATCCCTGAAGGTTGAAAAAAATAAATATATTGCTCAGGTTAATTCCCTGACCGAACAGCTCGACAACACGTCGTTGAATACTGAGGCTTCCGATGCGGCAACTCACGCACAGGCTTTTGCTGATTTGAAAAATATTTATAATACCTTCAAGGCAGGAAAGGTTGATGAGGCAAAGGCGGCTTTTGTGAAGATTGAGCCAATGGGCTATGATGATGCCACCCTTGCTTATTATGAAATTCTCAAGGACCTTCTTGGGAAGAACTAATATAAGAAAATTATTTTAATAATATATAAGGAGATTTACCATGATAGACATCAGAATTTTGAGAAACGAACCCGAAAAACTTATTGAAGCATTGAAAAGAAGAAAAGAAACAAGAATTGATGTTGACCATCTTCTTGATTTGGACAAGCAGCGCAGAGAGCTTGTGTTCAATGTTGAACAGATGAAGAACAAGCAGAACACAATCTCAAAGCAGATTCCTCAGTTCAAGAAGGAAGGCAAGGACACAACCGAGATTTTTGCCGAAATGAAGGAGCTCTCAGACGAAATCAAGAGAATTGATGACCAGGTCAGAGTTATTGATGAGGAAATTGAAACAATTATGTACACAATTCCCAACATTGCAAACCCCACAGTTCCCGAAGGCGATACTGATGAAGATAACATTGAAGTAAGACGTTTTATGGAACCCACAAAGTTTGACTTTGAACCCAAGGCACACTGGGATTTGGGTGAAGATTTGGGAATCCTTGACCCTGCAACAGCTGCAAAAATCACAGGTGCAAGATTTACCGTATATCAGGGTGCAGGCGCACAGCTTGAAAGAGCGGTTATCAACTTCTATCTTGACACACACACAAATCAGAACGGTTATAAGGAAATTTTCCCGCCATTTATGGTTCACAGAAACAGTATGGTTGGAACAGGTCAGCTCCCCAAGTTTGAGGAGGATGCGTTCAAGGTTGCAAACACAGATTATTTCCTTGTTCCCACAGCAGAAGTTCCTGTTACCAATATGCACAGAGACGAAATCCTTGACGGAAGCAAGCTCCCAATCAAGTATTGTGCATACACAGCTTGTTTCAGAGCCGAAGCAGGAAGTGCAGGCAGAGACACAAGAGGTCTTATCCGTCAACACCAGTTCAACAAGGTTGAGCTTGTTAAGTTTGCAAACCCCGAAAATTCTTATGAAGAGCTTGAAAGCCTGGTGAACGATGCAGAATCTGTTCTCAAGCTGTTGAAGCTCCCATACAGAGTTGTTAAAATCTGTATCGGCGACCTTGGTTTCACCGCCGCAATGAAGTATGATATTGAAGTTTGGATGCCCAGCTACAACAGATTTGTTGAAATTTCTTCATGCAGTAACTTTGAGGACTTCCAGGCAAGACGTGCAAACATCAAGTTCAAGAACAGCGTGAAGGACAAGGCTCAGCTTGTTCACACACTCAACGGTTCGGGTGTTGCAATCGGCAGAACTGTTGCTGCAATTCTTGAAAACTATCAGAACGAAGACGGTTCAATCACCGTTCCCGAAGTTCTGAGACCCTACATGGGCGGAAAAGAAGTTATTTTCCCTGAAAAATAAGAAATTTTTTATACTGAATAAAGCCGCAGTTGTCAAAACTGCGGCTTTATGTTATTTTAAGATCCTTCGCTTGCGCTCAGGATGACGTATTAAGCCGCTTTGTGGACATTGTTGTCATTCTGAGCCAACGGAATATCTTTGTAAGACCCTTCGCTTGCGCTCAGGATGACGCATTAAGTCACTTTGCGAATATTATTATCATTCTGAGCCAACGGAATATCTTTGAAAGATCCTTCGACTACGCTCAGGATGACGTATTAAGTCACTATGTGAACATTGTTGTCATTCTGAGCCAACGGAATCTCTTTGCAAGATCCTTCGCTTGCGCTCAGTGTGACGTATTAAGTCACTTTGCGAATATTATTGTCATTCTGAGCCAACGGAATCTCTTTGAAAGATCCTTCGACTGCGCTCAGGATAACGTATTAAGTCGCTTTGTGAACATTATTGTCATTCTGAGCCAACGGCGAAGAATCTGTTGTTTCTTCGGGCATAGTAAATTGTATAACACTGAAGAATTACAGAAAAAATTATATGCAGCAATTGAAAAACTTTATAAAATATAAAAATAACAAAATCCGCAGTTATCAAAACTGCGGATTTTTCAATATAAAACGACCGACTCGTTAATTTTTATCTTATTTGTGTTTAGCCAACATCCATCATGGGAGCTGCTTCTGTGTCAATTTCAACACTTCCATCTTCGTTGAACATCATATAGATGTCGCCAAGCACATAGAGGAACGAAGAGATTGAAACATAGTTATAATCTTCAGCAAGAGTTGCTTCGACGCCGAAATAGTTGCCGTTGAGCATGAACATATGGTGTGAATATGCACCGTCCTTAGCGGTTTCGTTATACTGCTGAAGCTCTGTGCCCATAGGTGTGTATGCTTCGCCGGGGATGATGTTTACTGTGTCGTTTTCAAATGTAACGTTGAACTGCTTGCTTGTTCCGTTGAGAAGTGTTGCCAAGTCACGGATTTTAACGCCGTTGGGGTCGCCGCCGGGTGCTTCATAGCCAAGAAGCTTGTGAACCTGTCCGTTTACGGTAATGGAAACTTCACGTGCTTTGTAAACCGGGTCTGCTGCAAAAACATTTGCACTCATAATAACCAAAAGGATTACTGCTGTTATAATTGCTGTTATTTTTTTCATTATTTTCACCTCATTAATAATATTGTTTGCCGGTCATTTTTTAATTATTTTCTTTTTTGTTATCCTTCCTTTTGTGAAATTTGCGATAAATAAATATTGCTCTTCCATTATACACCGTACACTGATGTACGATTCAAGTCTTTTTTAAAAATTTTTATAATTTTTTTATTATATTTCTTGATTTATGAAGATGCTTCGACAAGCTCAGCATGACAGACAACCAACCTTGTCATTCTGAGCGGAACACAGTGGAGTCGAAGAATCTTTATTTACTCATATCCAAGATGCTTCGACAAGCTCAACATGACAGAAAGAAAAAACACGCTGTGTTTTCTTTTATCACCTAAAATGCTCTCGCATTTTACCATCCTGCGTTAAAAACAGTTTACCAAACTGTTTTCTTAACACTCCGGCATTCTGAGCGGAA
>JAZRMZ010000057.1:0-2167 GCA_045647905.1 Clostridia bacterium | reverse complement strand
GAACTGTTATATCATATTTTAAATTTTGACCAACCTTCTCAATCTCATCGCTTTCAAAAATATCCCTTAGAATTTCCAAGCGACTCATCACCTTTTCTCTATCGGCCGGCATTGTCACATAAAAAGCCTCACCCTCCTTTACAGAAAAGCTTATACCCACCAATTCGGCATTAAGAGCGACAGCACTTGTTGTTTCGGTGTCAAAACATATTGTTTTATAATTTTTTAAAACAAGAGCCAAAGAGGTTATATCTTCTTCTGTTTCAATGAGTTTATACGTGTGAGACACCTCTTTTAACGTCAAATGGCTCGATTTTTTTTCTTCACCCGCATTATCGGTCGCAAAAAAATCAAAGAGAGAGCCTTGAAGAGAGTCCTGTTTTGAACTTTTTTTATTTACTGTTGAAGCAGCTGTTGCAATAACCGGAGATTCGTCAAAAAGCGATGGCGCAAAATTTGTTTTCATCACTCGCTCCTTTAAAGAGCGTAATTCGTAAAAATCAAACAGACGAGCCAATTCTTCTTCGTTAGGTTGCTCGCGTTTCAGATTTTGCATATCGAGTTCAATGGGAACATCAGTTTTTATAGTAGCAAGGAATTTGCTGAATAAAATCTGTTCTTTATTCTCTTCAACCTTTGTCTTTAGAGCACCTTTCAGCTCGGCTGTATTTTCAAGCATATTTTCAATGCTGCCGAATTGGGCTATCAATTTTTGTGCAGTCTTTTCACCAACACCGGGACAACCGGGAATATTATCACTCGAGTCACCCATCAAGCCAAGAAGGTCAATAACCTGAGCTGTTGTTTCAATACCAAATTTCTCCTTCACCCTCTCAACACCCATCACCTCAAACTCTTTGTCACCATATTTTGGGCGATATATGAATGTTGTATCAGAAACTAATTGACCATAATCCTTGTCGGGGGTCATCATATATGTCACAACACCCCTCTTTTCGGCCTGTTTAGCAAGTGTGCCAATAACATCATCAGCTTCGTAACCGGGAACCTCGAAAATGGGGATATTATAGGCTTTGATAAATTCCTTTATAACAGGAACCGACTCCCTTATAACCTCGGGAGTCTCCTCGCGCTGAGCTTTATACTGCTCATACGCCTCGTGACGAAAGGTAGGGCCTTTAGGGTCGAATGCAATTCCAATATGTGTGGGATTTTCCTTTTTTAATACATCCTCAAGAGTGTTTATAAAACCCATAATAGCCGATGTATTAAACCCTTTTGAGTTTATTCTGGGATTCTTTATAAATGCATAATATGCACGATATATCAAAGCGTATGCGTCGAGAAGAAATAACTTGTCCATTTTAAATTTAGATTAACCGTTTGTAAAAATACATAATTTTTGCCACTTTCCTTTGCTTTTTTATTACTTTTGCACTCAAAGAACGTTTTAACTTTTTATTTAAACCGTCGAATATATATCCATTATGGATTTATTGTCAACAATTAAAAAACCTTTAGAGCAAGAATTTGCTGATTTCAACGACTATTTTAGGTCTTTGTTGAAAAGCGATGTCGTGCTTATGAATGATGCATTATCTTTCCTTGATAAATCAATTGGAAAAATGATGCGTCCAATGTTGGTGTTATTGGTGGCAAAAAGCATCGAAAAGGTAAATGAAAAAACATTTTCAGCTGCAGCTGCAGTAGAAATGCTGCACACTGCAAGTCTTTTACACGATGATGTGATAGACGAGAGTGATAAAAGACGTGGGCAACCATCGCTAAATGTTCGATTCAGCAACAATATTGCTGTGTTAACCGGGGACTATATGTTCTCAATAGCATTAAACTGCACTGCAAAGACAGGAGATATTCGTGTTATTGATGCAATATCTGTTATGGGACGCGACTTGCCTAACGGTGAGGTTATGCAGGTTGAATTACAACAAAAAGGCTTATACAGCGAGGAAAATTATCTAAAGGTTATATACTATAAGACTGCATCTCTTTTTGTATGTTGTTGCGCTTGTGCTGTGTACACTGTTGGCGGCAGCGATGAATATTTAAAGAAATTCAGCGACTATGGAAAATATGTCGGTATATGCTTTCAGATGAAAGATGATATCTTTGATTATTATAGTAACGATGTAGGCAAACCAACAGGCAGTGATATGAGCGAGGGTAAGATAACATTGCCTGCATT
>JAZRMZ010000056.1:0-4062 GCA_045647905.1 Clostridia bacterium | reverse complement strand
GATTCTGCTGATTCTGCTTCTGATTTTCCTTGTTCTGGTTTTCTTTGATGTTTGACATCTTTAAATCGCTCCTTTTCTTATACAATAAAATCTTTTTGAGAATTATCTCGTTTGTAGTATTGGTTTTTAAAAAAGTTTTTATTCGTTTTTGTTTCAAAAAAAATTTTTTTGCATATTATATACAAACAGAAAGACAGGAGGATGTTGTTTTGAGAAAGTTCGGTACAAACAAAAAAAATCCAAATCCGCCGTGGCCAAATGAACAGTCGGTTGTTGTTGTTCCACCGGGTATCAATTCAAATCCCATGAAGTTGCCCCAAAAAAATCAAAATTCTTTACATAATGATGAAACTTTGTTTGTAAATGCAAATAATGAAAATATTTCCATAAGTGAACGTGACCTGAGACTCGACCCGATAATGGGAAAAATGATTATGAATAACGAAAGTCCAAATCAAATGTCGAATTCAAAAAAATGTTCCGGTGAAAATTTTGGAGTAACACAATATCTGTGCGGTAAAATCGGCAATTATGTGCGAATTGAGTTTTTATTTGGAGATAATGTTCATATAGAAAAAATCGGTATTCTGCGTGATGTGGGAAAGGATTTCATTGCAATTACAGAAAACGGAACAAATAATACCATTGTATGTTCAACCAACAGAATTAAATTTGTTAATGTATATGAATATCTGTAAAAACCAGTAATCAAAAAACAGTAGGAATTTTTATATTTCCTATTGTTTTTTTTTGTTCAAAAGAGTATAATATTATTTGCAATTTAATTAAGGAAGGAAGATACAACATATGAGGACGTTAATTGCTGTATGGGCTGCAAAGCTTTCGGCTATTGCAGGACGGCTTCTCGGCAAAGGTTCTTCGGCAGGTCCGGGAACAATTGCTTTGAAGATTTGTCCCGATTTGATTGAAAGATTAAAAGGAAACATAAAAAACAAGGTTATTGTCACTTGCGGAACAAACGGAAAGACCACAACAAACAATCTGATTTACAGTTCGTTGAAAAAATGCGGATATTCCGTGCTTTGTAACAATCAGGGGGCAAATATGCTCAGCGGTGTTGCAACTGCTTTTGCACTTCAATGCAACTGGCTGGGAAAATTCAAGGCGGATTATGCCTGTCTTGAAGTTGATGAAGCATCAACTGTTCGTGTTTTCAAATATATAAAACCCGATTACGTTGTTATAACGAACCTTTTCAGAGACCAGCTTGACAGATATGGCGAAATTGAACATACAATGAGTCTGATAAAAAAAGCAATTGAAATGTCGGACAAGCCGACTTTGATTCTTAATGGTGATGACCCTTTGACCGCAAGCTTCGGAAAGGATTATCCCAACGCAATTTATTACGGAATCGGCGAAAAGGTTCTTCCTCAGTCGGCAAATGTCAAGGAAGGCAAGTTTTGTATTTATTGCGGAGAGGAACAAAAATATAACTATCTGCACTATAACCAGCTTGGTGACTATTATTGCCCCAAATGCGGAAACAAGCGACCTGAGATTGATTTTGAAGCAAAACAGGTTGATTTGTCAAGGGGTCTTTCCTTTTATGTTGGTGATTGCCATATTTCTTTGAATTACAGAGGTTTTTATAATATTTACAATATTCTTGCTGTTTATTCTGTTATGAATTCAAATGGAATAAAATATGATCAGTTCAAGGCTGCTCTTGAAGAATACAAACCTCAGGTGGGAAGAATGGAAGAGGTTGACTTGGGAAAGCCTGTTATTCTCAATCTTGCAAAGAATCCTGCAGGCTTCAATCAGGCAATTTCAACTGTTCTTCAGGACCCACGAAAAAAAGACGTTATTTTTGCCGTTAATGATGCGCCAAGCGACGGTCAGGATGTTTCGTGGCTTTGGGATGTGGATTTTGATTCTATTGTTAATGACAGTCTTAATTCAATTTCAATTTCAGGAACAAGAAAATACGACCTTGCACTACGTTTTAAATATTCTGATATAAAGGTGGAAAATGTTTCGGATAATATGAAGTCTTTGATTTTGAATTGTCTCGATACCGATGCTGAAGTTTGCTATGCACTCGTGAATTACACCGCATTGTTCGGAACAGAAAAAATAATGCTTGAAATCCAAAAAGAGAAGGGGAGGGATGCGTGATGAAGGATTATAAAATAAATATTGTTCACCTGTATCCCGATTTGCTCAATCTTTATGGAGACAAGGGGAATATTGAATGTTTGAGAAAAAGACTGACATGGCGGAATATTGAGGTGAATGTTAATGAAATTTCAGAGGAAAATCCAGAGATAGATTTTGACAATACTGACATAATTTTTCTCGGTGGCGGTTCGGATCGTGAACAAAAGCTGGTGTGTGAAAAACTTTCGGAATATAAATCCGAATTAAAGAATTTTGTTGAAAACGGTGGAACCTTGATTGCCTTGTGCGGCGGATTTGAAATGATTGGGGTATCCTTCGGGAAAAAGAACGACAAAACAGATGCTCTCGGTATTCTTGATTTTGATACAGAATATCCGTCTGACGGCTCACGTCTTATTGGTAATGTTATAATGGAATGTGAAGGCATTGACGGCTTTGTTGTTGGTTTTGAAAACCACAGCGGAAGAATTGATATCGATAAATATCAACCCCTCGGCAAAATAATCAAAGGTCACGGAAGCAACGGCATAAATAAAAATGAGGGACTTGTGTATAAAAATCTGTTTGCGTCATATCTCCACGGACCGCTTTTCCCAAAGAATCCAAAATTATGCGATTTGATTCTTTCAAAAACACTAAAAAACAAGTATGGTGAATTTGATAAATTATCCCCTCTGGATGATACTCTTGAAGAAAAAGCCAACAACCATATAACACGAAATTTGCTATAATTTTCCAATCTTTTATATTCTGTTTCTTTAACGGACAATAACAGTCTATATACAACATATAGTGACATTAAAAGACCATCACCGCAATATGTAAATAAAAAAGTGGAAAAAAATGTAAAAAACTACTTGACAAATTTGTTATTAGTCGTTATAATTAATTTGTAATTGGAAAATTTTAGAAAATAAAGGAGCCAAAACAATGGAAAAACAAATTAATGTATTGATTGCAGATTCCGATATGGAATATGCAGAGATTCTTAGCAGAAATATTTCAAGCGACTTCAAAATCAATGTGTGTGATATTGTTAACAACGGTTATCAGGTTATAGAAAAGGTTGACATTCTCAAGCCGGATGTTGTGATAATGGATCTTGTGTTGCCGAATATAGACGGTATGGGGATATTGGAACGGTTCAGAAACAAAAAGAGAGATTTTGACAATTTTGTTATGCCAAAAGTGATTGTTCTTTCAACCATAAAGAATGAGAGACTTGCACAGGATTGCATGAGTCTTGGGGCCTGCTATTATATGGCAAAACCTATAAACTATGAAAGTATCGGAAGCACCATAAGAAGAATCTGCGATACAACCGAAGATAAAAAGCATGGCAGTTTTTCAAAACGTTTTGCCATCAGCGAGAGTATTGATGTTGAGTCTATGGTTACGGAGGTTATACACGAAATAGGTATTCCTGCACATATAAAAGGCTATCAATATCTCAGACACGCAATAATGCTTGTTATAGAGAATCTTGATGTGATAAATTCCATAACAAAAACACTTTATCCCACGGTTGCCCAGAATTTCAAGACAACACCAAGCCGTGTTGAAAGGGCAATTCGTCATGCAATTGAAGTTGCATGGGACAGAGGGGATACAGATGTTCTTGATTCAATTTTTGGCTACACAATTGCAACATCAAAGGGAAAGCCCACAAATTCCGAATTTATTGCAATGATTGCCGATAAACTCAGATTACAGATAAAAAACGCAAGCTAATCAAGAAAAATAAAAACGAACTTTTGCCGATTGATTCAGCAGAAGTTCGTTTTTTTGAAATTTTATTTATAAAACTTGTATTCGGTGGTGGTGCTGTATGAATCACCTTTTTTGAGAATAGGTGATTCAAAGTGCGGAATATTAATTGCATTTGGGAAATACTGTGTTTCAAGACAGATGCCGTGG
>JAZRMZ010000055.1:0-4015 GCA_045647905.1 Clostridia bacterium | reverse complement strand
CTACGTTGTTCCTTAGTTGCCTGACGGAGGGGGAAGATTCTTCGCTTTGCTCAGAATGACAAAATGGCTCAGGGTGAGGAAGTACCACGTTGTTCCTTAGTTGCCTGACGGAGGGCAAAGATTCGTCGCTGCGCTCAGAATGACAAAAATGGCTCGGAATGGCGAAGTGGCTTAGGGCGACAAAATGGCTGGGAATGGCAAAGTGACTCAGTAGGATGAAACAACGAAAAAAACGACCGATGTGTAAACGGTCGTTTTTTGGTGTAGAATTTTTATTTTTAAACTTATTTGAAACATCCTTGAAGACATTTCCGATGGTATTTGTTCGGTTTTCCAAAATATAACTATTTTGCTTCGAGACCGAAACGTTTTCTGAACTTGTCAACACGTCCGCCTGTGTCAACCAATTTCTGCTTACCGGTATAGAAAGGATGGCAAGCTGAGCAAATTTCGATAGAAACATTCTCTTTTGTGGAACCTGTTTCAATCACATTTCCGCAAGCACACTTGATTGTTGTTTCCTTATAATCGGGATGTATTCCTGCTTTCATCTATATTTCACCTCTTTCTTTAGAGTTGTTAGCTAAATCAGCACGGTTTATTATATCACAACAATTACATAAATGCAAGAGTTATTTTTAAAAAATTACAAATTTTTTAGTTTATTTTCAATTTTATTCTTGAAATAGGGAAAATCAAGGGTGATGTCCATGAAAAATTCATCAGCTAAGAGTCCTTGAAAGATAAGCATACCCAGTCCGTTGAGGGTGTCAAGTCCCATGTGATTTGCCGATTTTAACAGATTTGTTTTTTCGGGTTTGTAAATCAGGTCATAAACAAGGGCGTCCTTGGAAAGAGCCTTTAAAAACGAAAAATCTTCAAAATCACTGTCGATACATTCCATTCCAAGAGGAGTTCCGTTTATAAGAATGTCGCAATCCTCGCAATATTTAGTTATTACGTCAATTTTCAGGGAATCAGTTGTGATTTCCTTGCCTGTGCGTTTTGATACGTTTTGGGCAAGTTTTTTTGCGCTTTCGGGCGTGCGGTTTAATACAACTATTGATTTGGCTTCTTCGAGTGCCATTTTCAGAGCAATGGTTGAAACAACACCCCCTGCGCCAAAAATTACGATGTTTTTATCTTTGCACTTATAACCCTTTTCTTCAATTGCACGGAGACAGCCCATTCCGTCAGTATTGTAGCCCAAAAGCTGTGTTCCGTCTACTTTTACGGTGTTTACTGCATCAAAAATTTTTGCTTCACCGTCAATATAGTGAAGGTGGGGCATTACATCCTGTTTGTGGGGCATTGTCAGATTGAAGCCCTTCATACCGAAACATTCTTCCGATTCAAGAAAAGGCAGAAGTTCACCTTTTGGAATACGAATTTTTTGATATGAGTAATCAATTCCCAGTTCTTCAAGGACGGTGGTGTGGATAAGCGGTGAAAGACTGTGGGCTATGGGGTCGCCGATTACTGCCAGATTAGTCTTCATTTTTATCACTGTCCGTTTCCTTCAGATAATCAATGGCAAGGGTATAGCCGCGGAATCCCAGTCCGCAAATCTGACCTATGCAAGCCGGAGCTGTGACGGATTTGTGACGGAATTCCTCTCTTTTGTGGATGTTTGAAAGGTGTACCTCAACGGTTGGGAGGTTAACCGAGGAAAGGGCATCGTGGATTGCATAGCTGTAATGGGTGTAGGCACCGGGGTTGATTATGATTGCATCATAATTTCCCAAAGCGTGGTGGATGAAGTCGATGATTTCGCCTTCGCTGTTGCTTTGGAGTACGGTTGCTTCGATGCCGAGGGTATCGGCATAATTTTCGATATATGCTTCCAAGTCGGAATAGCTTTGATTGCCGTAAACCTGAGGCTCGCGAATGCCCAGCATATTCAGGTTTGGACCGTTGATTATCATTATTTTTTTACACATTGTTTTTATTCACCTCGTTTATTATTCTGTCGGTCACTTCCTGAAGTGAACCGATATTTTTTATTTGGATATGGGAAAAATCCATATATTTTTCATAACGTTTTTCGTATAGACTGAGAAGTTTTTCTTTGCCTTGTGAAAGGAGCGGTCGGGTTGATGTTTTGATGTCGTTCATAATATTTTCGGTTGGACGGTCGATAAAGACAACCGTTCCGCCGGTTTGGAGAATTTTTTTGTTTTCCCCACGTTCAACAATTCCGCCGCCTGTGGCAATTATGCAATTTGAATTTTGCGTCAGTTGGGTCAAAATGCGAGTTTCTTCCGTGCGAAAACTGTCTTCGCCGTATTGGGAAAAGTATTCGCTTATGTTGGGGTGTACCGTTTGTTGAAATACCAAATCGGAGTCAATGAATTCACGATTCAGTTTTTTTGCAAGAAGTTTGCCGATTGTGGTTTTTCCGCAGCCGGGCATCCCGATGATAATGATGTTTTTCATTTTGTGATTCCTCCGCATTAATAGTTGCCAAGCACCTTGAGATATGAGGTATGGGAGGAAATTTCGGACATTACGCTGTTTACGGCAGGACTCAGGAGATTACCTTCAAAGTCTGCAAAGAACAGATATTCAAAGCTGCCGTTGTGGTTGGGCTTGGATTCTATTTTTACCAGATTCAGGTCGTTGTCGGCAAAAACAGAAAGAATCTGAGACAGAGCACCGCTTTCGCTTTCATCGGGGAGGGTGAACAAAATACTGATTTTTTTACAGTTTTCGTTGAGTAAGCCTCGTTTTGCGATTACTGCAAAGCGGGTTGTGTTGCCGCCGATTGTGCTGATGTTTTCGGCAAGAACTTTTAAATTATATATTTCGGTGGTTCGTTTGCTTGCTATTGCTGCTTTGTCAATGTCGTCGGTTTCTACTATCATTTTTGCCGCCATTGCGGTGTTGTGATATGGGTGAAATTCCATTTTGGGGTAGTTTTTGAAAAATTCACGGCATTGCATATATCCTTGTTCGTGGGAATAAACGGTGCGGATATATTCCAGCTTGGCATCGGGCAGACCTACGAGGCAATGGTCGATGGGGACTTCTACCTCGGCAATGATATGCGCATTTCGGGTTTCAAGCAAATCATAGGCTGTTGCGATTGTTCCTGTTGAGGAATTTTCAAGGGGGAGGATTCCGTAGTCAACACTACCATCTTCGACAGCGTCAACAACCTGTGCAAATGTTGTTGTGTTTATGCTTTTGCAGTCTTTTCCGAAAAATTTGAGCATTGCTGTTTCGCTGTTTGCACCGGGAACGCCTTGGTATGCCACAACGGGATTAGGCTTCAGTTGGCTTTTGTCGAAGTTGCTGAGCCAGGGCGTGCGGTTGTCTTCGGTGATTAAGTCCTTTGCCTGAGCAAGACGGCTGAGCTTCATCATATTTGAATAGAAGCTTCGCACGGTTTTTGCAAGGTCGGGTTCAACCAGGGACATTTTGTGGTCAAGTATTTCTTGCTCACGGGTTTTGTCGAGGACAGGCATATTGTTTTTGCGTTTGTAGTCCGCGACTTTGTGGGCACATTCCATTCTTTTGAGAAAGAGAGGAAGAAGCTCACGGTCAATTTGGTCAATCTGATTTCTCAGAGCTTCAAGTTCGTTCATTGGATATACCTTCTTTATATTAGTTTGCTTTCGAGAATTGCAAGGGCTGTTGCACTTTCTACAACCACTGCCGCGCGGTGTACGATGCATGGGTCGTGTCTGCCGTTGATTTTGATTGTTGTGTTTTCCATTTTGTCGGTATCGACGGTTTGTTGTTCCACGCCAATGGAAGGCGTTGGTTTTATTGCAACAGAGAAGATGATGGGCATTCCGTTGGTTATGCCGCCATTGATGCCACCGTTGTTGTTGGTTGTTGTATAGATGTTTTTTCCGTCGGTGTGGAACGGGTCATTTGCCTGGCTGCCCGTCATATCGCAGAAGTCAAAGCCTTTGCCGAACTGGATGCCTTTTACCGCAGGGATTGAAAACATCATTGAGGAAATCAGACTTTCGACCGAGGCAAAAAAGGGTGAGCCGAAGCCGGGGGT
>JAZRMZ010000054.1:0-6781 GCA_045647905.1 Clostridia bacterium | reverse complement strand
AGGAGGAATGAAAAATGAAAAAAAGAATGTTGGCAGCTATTTTATCATTAGTGATGATAATAGCAACGGTAAGCGGCGTGTCCTTTGCGGCAGGAACAACAGGTGGCAATGTTGTTACAACAGGAAGCGTAACAGATGAATGTGTTGATTTTGCAAATGTTTATTCAATTTCAAACGTTCAGGTTTCAGAGCAGAACTGGTTGGATCAATTCCTTGCAAAGGATATGACAGCATGGCGTCTTACAGATGGAGCAAGTGCAGCAGAAATTGTGTATAAGGCGGGTGCAGATGCAGAATTTAGCGGTATCAATGCAGAAATCGTGAGATGGGATGCGGCATTTTTGCCTGTGGTTTCATATTCAACAGATGGCGTAACATATACCAATCTTTATGAACCAATGACAGCTGCGGCGTATGAAGGAGCAGGCTGGAAAGAGCAGGATCATGCAAGTACACATACAGAAAATACTTACAGAAGAAGATGTATCCTTAGCGGAAGCTTTCCTGTTGGAACAAAGTATGTAAAAATTTCTGTTCAGGCAGGTGCACTTAAAAATAATGACTTCAGAAAGCTGTTCTTTAACCAGATTAAACTGACAGGTAATGCACACAATGTTCTTTTGGGCACAACAACTGATGATTGTGAAAACTTCGACAAGGTTTATTCAAAGAACAATCTTCGTTTGCCTGATGCTGATTATATTTCAGTACTTGGTTTCAAGGACCCCACTTTGTGGCAGGTAACAGATGTAACAAAAGAAGCAGAGGTTGTTTATAAGGCAGCAGAAAATGTTGACCTTACAAACGTATTTGTTGAAATTGCAAAATGGAATAATATAAAGTATCCCGTAGTTTCTTACTCAGCAGATGGTGTAACATATACAAACATAAAAGAACCTATGGAGGCGGTAGGAGCTACTGCTGACGGCTGGACTTATATTAATAGTGCTTGTAATGATTCTACTTACGGTCGTTTGAGATATAGCCTCACATCTGAGCTTCCTGTGGGAACAAAGTACCTGAAGTTCACTGTTCAGGCAAACTCGATGGACAGAGATGACCGTTTCTATTTCAGTAAAATTGATATAGCAGGTGTTGTTCGAAATGTTCTTACAGGTTCGGTAAATGACACTTGTGCGGATTTCAACAATGTATACAGCACATCCAATATTCAAGTGGCTCCTACAAGTGAAATGACAGGTATTTCTGCAAAGGATGAGACTGCATGGAAGTTGATTGATGCGGAAAAAGCTACAGAAGTTGTTTATAAAGCGGATACCAATGTTGAAATGTCCAGTATTCACATTGAAATGGTAAGATGGGATAACATTCTTTTCCCTGTAATTTCTTATTCTGAAAACGGAATAACCTACACAAATCTGAACACACCCATGACAGAGGCAGCGGGTGTAGGTGCAGATTGGGTATATAAGGACAATGCAAGTGAAGGTGTAAATTATTATCGTATGAGATATACCTTTGACGGAAGCTTTCCTATTGGAACAAAGTATGTGAAGATTTCTGTTCAGCCAAATGCAACCAAAGATAACCGTGAAGATAAGCTTTACTTCAATGCAGTTAATATAACAACTGTTAATCGTGGTACCATTGGTTCAAACGAAACAGATGATTTTGCAGATTTCAGCAAGACATATGATGTAAAAAATATTACACAGGTTTCTGACCTCACAATGCAGGAGGATACATCATTCTGGAAGGTGACAGATACAACAAAGGCGGCAGAAATTCTTTACAAAGCGGCAGACGGCTTTGCATTTTCTGAGGTATCACTTGAAATTTCAAGAAACCAAGGTTTAAAGTATCCTGTTATTTCTTACTCAAAGGATGGCGTAACCTTTACTGATATTACGGTAAGATCCAATGAGTTGAGAGGTGACTACCTTGATGATGAAACTGTTGCACAGGACTGGAAAAGAATACATAATGCAGGTGACTCAAATCTGTGGCAGTGGGGTTATTCAACAACAAAGACAGTTCCCAAGGGTGCAAAATACATCAAGATTGAAATTCTTGACAATGCATCGCCAAAAGCATTCTATCTCAGAAAGGCTTCGTTTAAGCTCGAATCTCAGCCTGAACTTACCTTGTCAGTTGACGAAAACGGTGTAGGAACTGTAACTGTTGGAAAAGCAGGTACAGGAATGGCAAAGCTTGTTATTGCTGAATATGATTTTGATGACAGACTTACAGGAGTTATTTCAAAGGATATTGATTTGTCAAAAACAGGAATTCAGAGCGAAACTCTGCCATTCTCAGCTGATGGTTTTTATTTCAAGGCGTTCCTCTTTGACAGCTTGAGCACTTTTGTACCTTTGCTTGAAACTGCTTCATACCTTTAATCTGAAAGAGGGATAGATTATGTTTGTTGACAAAACAGGTAAGAAATGGTACAAGGTTGCATTGCATCTTCACACAACCCTTTCGGACGGCTTGCGTACCCCTGAGGAGGTTGCAAAGCTGTATGCAGATGATGGCTTTGATGCCATTGCAATAACCGACCATTGGCATTTTTATCCTCACAACGAGCTTTCGGGCATTGAGATTATTGCCGGCTGTGAATACAATATGAACAATTGCGGAAGAGACACAGCAAAGGGTGTGATGCACATTGTTGGTGTTGGTATGAAGTTTGAGCCCGTTTTTGAACAAGGCGCAACACGTCAGCAGATTATTGATGCGATTATTGATGCAGGAGGGGTGGCAGTCCTTGCCCACCCCGCCTGGTCCCTGAACAGCATGAAGGACGTGAAGGAGCTGAAAGGCTTTTCAATGCTTGAAATTTACAACGGCTTGTCGGCAGAGGACGGTCACAGTGCTTATTCGGGTTATATTGTGGATGTGCTGGCAAATGAAGGGATTTTCTTCCCGTTGACAGCAACACAGGATGCACATTACTATGACGAAAGAGACGGTATTCCGTCATATGTTATGGTAAATGCTGAAAGCAACAGCACCGAGGATATCCTGTCAGCAATAGTTGAGGAAAAGTTTTATGCAACGCAAGGCCCTGAACTTTATGTCAGACGTGAAGGTGACAGTATAATTGTTGATTGTAGCGAATGTGTCAGACTGGATTTTATTTCAAATTCTTCCGGCGGAAACAAAATTGTAAAGGGAGAAAATATTACCCACGCTGAATGTAAAATCAACGAGTGGGAAAAATGGATGCGTGTTGAAGCTTTTGGCAAAGATGGAAAATGCGCATGGAGTAGTTGCATAGTTTTATAATACAGCAAATCCGGCTGACGTATTTGTTCTAAAATAGGAAATTTAAATGAAAGCGGTGATTTAATGCTTATTACTAATAAAAGCATTCTGAAAAATTACAAAGCCTCAAATTGTTTATGGGTAGGCATACCAAGCATAGAGGTTACAAAAGGCGGCAGAACCTTTCTGGGTTTTTATTCAGGCGGGACAACAGAAGAAATTGGCAATTACATTATGTTCATAAAGTCTGATGACGGGGAAAATTTTTCTGAGCCCATTGCAGTCTGCTTTGAGGAAGGCTATCGTTGTTTTGACCCTTGTCTTTGGATTGACCCTTTAGGTAGATTATGGCTGATATGGGCAAGATCACCGGAAGATGCAGTATATGCTTCTATTTGCGAAAACCCCGATGCGGATGAACCTGTGTTTGGTGAGGAGTTTTGCATTGGAAATGAAGTTATGATGAACAAGCCAATTGTTCTTTCCAACGGTGAGTGGATGTTCCCTATTGCCGTTTGGCTCAATAATGTTAAATACCCGGTTGCATCACTTCCTGATGACCAAATAGGTTCATTTGCCTATGTTACCTGTGATCAGGGCAAAACCTTCAAAAAGCTTGGCGCAGCCGATGTGAAGAACCGTTACTGTGATGAGCATATGTTTGTTGAAATGCCTGACGGCAGGGTTCGTTGCTATGTAAGAACATTTACCGGTATTGGTGCGGCGGATTCTTATGACCAAGGCTTGCATTGGGGTGAAAGCTTTGATACCGGTATAACCGGACCAAGCTCAAGGTTTCATATAAGGCGTCTTGAATCGGGAAGAATATTGTTTGTATATCATTATGATACCGACCAAAGAGCCAATCTCACAGCAATGCTTTCTGAAGATGATGGTGCAACCTTCCCTTATCGTCTGGTGGTGGATGAAAGACAGGCTGTTTCATATCCTGATGCAGCAATTGATAGCAATGGAATGATAAACATAACCTATGACCGTTCAAGAGGATGTTCACGTTCTCGGCTTGAGGATGCTTTGATTTGTCCAAGAGAAATCTTAGCTGCACGCATTAGTGAAGAGGATATTATAAAGGGTTCGTTGGTTAATGAAAAGAGCTTTTTGAAGAATATAGCGTTCAAGCACACAGATTATGAAGGAGCTGTAAAAAATCCCTATAATGAAGAAAAACGGTTCACTTCTTTGGAATATGCAAAGTATTTAAGTGATACAAACGATAATCCAGAAGCTGTAATTGAAAAAATAATGGATGTATATAAGGCGAATTTCTCAAATATTCATAATCCTGAGGCGAAAAAGCTTGATAATTTGATTAATGAGTACAGAGAAAAGAATGATGTATCCATTCTTGCTGAAATTATAACTCTTATCAGAGACGCAGAAACAAAAGCTACGCAGGATGAGAAAAAACTTGTTGACAGAATTTATGGCTATATTACTCAAAATCCTGACAAGATTTCTTCACCGGAGGATGTTGCAAATGAATTTGATTTCAGCACAAGCTACATCAATTACATTTTCAATAAGAAAACCGGCACATCAATCATGGAATTAAAAGAGCACATCAAATCAGGAAGGTGACACGAGATCGATTTGCTATAGACAATGCTTTAAATTAGCTTTATAATGTTTAAATATTAAATGGAGGTAGTGATTGCATGCTTATTACAGACAAAAAGATTCTTGAAAATTATACTTATTCAAAGTGTATATGGGTAGGTATACCGGGCATTGAGGTTACAAAGGGCGGCAGAACCTTCCTGACCTTTTTCTCAGGCGGAACAACAGATGGTGAAACCGGAAATTATGTTATGCTCACCATGTCAGATGACGGGAAGAATTTTTCTGAACCCATTGCGGTTTGTTTTGAGGAGGGTTATCGTTGCATTGACCCTTGTCTTTGGATTGACCCTTTGGGTAGATTGTGGCTGACATGGACAAAGGGGCTTCCGCATTCTTTATATGGTGCCATTTGCGAAAATCCCGATGCTGACGAAATAGTTTTTGGTGAAGAATTCTATATCGGTGATGGCGTAAAGGTTAACAAGCCTACCGTTATTTCAACCGGCGAGTGGTTGTTTCCAGTTGCAGTCTGGCCAAATAATATAACAGTGCCTCCGGGTTCAACACCTGAGGAACAAATAGGTGTATTTGCTTATGTCAGCTATGACAACGGCAAATCCTTCAAAAAGCTCGGTAAGGCTGATGTGAAAGTGAAAGAACGTTCCGTTTATGAACCTATGCTTGTTGAAATGAACGATGGCAGGGTGCGTTGTTTTATGAGGAAAGAGTGTGGTATTGCTGCGGCGGATTCTTATGACTATGGCTTGCATTGGGGCGAAAGCTATGAAGTCAACTATGGTGGACGTCCTTGTGCAAGATTTCATATAAGACGTCTCGATTCGGGCAGAATATTGCTTGTATATCATTATGATACTAACCAAAGAGCCAATCTCACGGCAATGCTTTCGGAAGATGATGGGGAAACATTCCCTTATCACCTGGTGTTGGATGAAAGACAGGCTGTTTCATATCCTGATGTGGCAATTGACAGCAACGGAATGATAAACGTAACCTATGACCGGGAAAGAGGTATTTCATGTTCCTGTCTTGATGAGGCGTTAAATTGTGCAAGAGAAATTTTAACTGCACGCATTAGTGAAGAGGATATTATAAAGGGTTCTTTGGTTAATGAAAAAAGCTATCTGAAACATGTAGCCGTCAAGCTCACTGATTATGACGGCGAGATAAAAAATCCTTATAATGAAGAATAGCTTTTCAGTTCTTTTGATTATGCAAGGTATTTAAACATAAGGAGATGATCTTGATATGAAAAATAGAATCATTGAATCTATAAAAACCAATAAACTTGTTGTGATTGTCAGAGGTGTTGAAAAAGAGAAACTTATACCTTTGGCGGAAGCAATGTATTCTGGCGGCGTGAGGCTGATGGAAATAACATATAGTGCAGACGGTAAAATGCCGGATGAAATTGTTGCAGAAAGCATTAATTTGCTTGCTGAACATTTTAAGAACGAAATGCACATTGGTGCCGGAACTGTTCTTAAGAAGGAGCAGGTTATTTTGACAAAAGAGGCAGGCGGAAGTTTTATTATATCTCCTGATGTGTTTGAAAATGTAATTCAAAAGACTGTTGAACTTGAAATGGTTTCTATGCCGGGAGCACTTACGCCCACTGAGATTCAGCGAGCACACCGACTTGGTGCGGATTTTGTAAAATTATTTCCAGTTACAGGAATGGGGGTTGAGTATCTTAAAGCGATTATGGCTCCGTTGTCAAACAAACCCATTATTGCCGTTGGTGGAATTAATGAAAATAATATGACAGAATACCTTAAAGCTGGCGTAGCTGGGTTTGGTGTTGGATCAAACATAATTGATAAAAAAATGATTACTAAAGATGATTATGACTCAATAACTAACCTTGCTAAAAAGTATGTTGAGGTGATTAAGAATGCGTAGGTATATTACTATTGATGGTGGCACAACAAACACAAGGTTAAGTCTTGTACCA
>JAZRMZ010000053.1:0-17637 GCA_045647905.1 Clostridia bacterium | reverse complement strand
TTTCACTCAACAGAGTGGTAATGAAGTGGCCAACCCCCAATAAAAACTATATGCCTGACAAGGTAAGCATTTACACATCATACGACAAAGCGGCATATGATGAGGGAAAAGATTCAAGCGCATGGACTGTTGCTGCAGACAATGTTAATGTAAATGCTTCGTATATTGATGTTTCATTTGGAGTAAGAGCGGCAAGATATTTTATGATAAAAACAACAGAGCTTGGTAACGAGTTCAAGGGATGTACAAAAACCTGGATAGGTTTTGGTGAAATATATGCATATGAGGATACAAGTGACTTGAATTTATATTATGAAGTACCCAAGGACACTTTCTGGGGCAAGATTGCACATGGTCATACAGAAAATGCAAATGCTGTTGCTTTGTTTGACGGAATAAAAACATCATACTATGATGCAAACGGCAAACAGTGGGCAGGTGCATGGGTGGCAGTTGACCTTGGTAAGGAAATTGAGCTTAATGCAATCAGGCTTGATGAACCGCTTGGAACAGGTAACACAGCACTCGCAGGTTATGCAACACCTTCCTACTATGACCTTTACTATATGTCAGATTCATCTGATTATGATAAGCTGCAGGGTGTTGTCTGGTATGATTATAGCGTAATTGACACGGAGATTCCGCCGACTCTTGATGCATGGACAAAGCTTGGCAGTTACACAGGAAGCGAAATGGCAAAATTTGATGCAACAACGTGCAGATATTTGCTTATCTACATCCCGTACGCAGGAGAAAGCATGCTTGCAATTGGTGAGTTTAATGCATATTCACCAAACGTAGTTGCACCTATTGATTATGCAAAGGAGAGCAACTGTATTACAGACAGAAGTATGTGGGCGGCTAAGGCATGGAGAATTTATTCAACAGAAGCTGATTTCAAAAATCTGATTGACGGTGATGTGACAACAGGTTATGCTGATGGTACAGATGGTTCAAGCATACCTTATGTTGCAATTGATATGGGCGAAAGTAAAACAATAAACAGAGCTGCAATGAAGTGGGCTTTCCCGAATGGTGCTTATATGCCTGATACAGTAAATGTATATACATCAAACAATGAAGCAGCATATACAGACGGCATTGCTTCAAATGCGTGGACTTTGGCTGCTGAAAATGTTGCAGTTAAGGCTTCATACTTTGATACATCCTTCACTGCAACAACAGCAAGATACGTTATGATAAAGGCGGTTGATTTGGGTCTCAAACACTCAGGAAAGCCTCAGGACTGGATTGCTTTCGGTGATGTTTATCTGTTTGAAACTAGTGAGATTGCTGTTGAGCTTACAGCTGAATATAATGATGATGAAAATGCACTGAATATAGCAAGCAATGCTGACCTTAATGCATTTGCAATTTCTGCGGATGATATTACAATTACAGATGCAAACGGTGATGTTCCTTATGTAAAGGATATCGTAATTACAGATGCAGGAATTTCAATGGTATTTCCGTTCGGTTTGGCAGTAAGCGGTACATACACAGTTCATATTGGTGTTATTGACAAGGATGTGGAATTCACAGCAGAAGCAGATGCCAACGCACTTTATAATGTAGCTTTAACAGACGGAAACGGAAATCTCGTTAAAAACATTGACAACATTTCAAAGCTGAAAATTGATTTTGATGCAAAAACAACAGGTTCTGTTCAGATGTTTATGGCGGCATACAGCGGCAATATTATGCAGAGGGCAGTACGTGTTGCGGCTGAAGAAGGCGGCGCTGCAATTGATGTTGAACCCAACACAGACTATGTGAAAATTTTTGTATGGGATGCAAATCTGGCACCTGTTTTTGAACCAATAACAGTAGGTCATGGAGACCATTGAAGGGCAGGTGAAATTACCGCTTCAGGTAGTTTCACAGATGCTGACGGAGCAGAGATTACATCTGTAACCAATGAGAGTGAAATCATTGCCAATGCAGATGTGTATGGAACAGAAGAAAAATCTGTCAGCATTCAAATTGCAAAGGTAAGCAATGCAGGCAAAGAGATAATTTCAGAAGAAGATGTTGTATTTGACAGTATGGGTGCGGCACACGTTTCAATTCCGGTAACTGAGTTACCGGAATTGGGCGAGGAGCTGATTATGCAGGTCAGAACACCTGAAAAGGTTTATTTTACTCAAAGAATTGCACCTGTTGAACAGAAAAAAATAGTTGACATTATTATGGTTGCAGGTCAGTCAAATGCTTTGGGGCAGGGCGGTGATGCAGCTTTGAGTATTAAGCCTGAGCCTGATACAGTTTACTATCAGACAATGGGCAACACCACACTGAGCACATACGGCAACATTGGTTGGGACAGTGCATTGGGCAAGACGTGGCATGACCTGACCGGACATACCGTTCTGATTGTTAAGGCGGCATTCGGCGGAACCGGATTCCCAAGTCTTCCGGGTACAGCTCCCGAATGGGGCAGTGATGCTTTTGGCTATTGGAACCCCGATAATACTGCAACTGGCAGTATGAACTGCTACAAAATGGCTAAGGATTGTTATGCTACGGCTGTTGCATCAATTGATACCAATGAATATACTATTGGCAGATGTATGTACTTCTGGAATCAAGGCGAGAATGAGAACGACTTCTATAATGCAAAAGATTATTATGATGCATTTATGGAGCTTCACAATGCGTTTGTTACAGAATTTGGAACAGATTCTACACGGTTAACTTATGGCGGACTTATGGCTGTGCGTTCTACTTATGCAAACGGATTCCCTAATCTGGCACTGACAGGTCCCAGAACAGCCCAGTATTATATGGGTAACAATGAGGAAAACATATTTGTCGTGACAGACGCAACGGAGCATTGGTCAACAGACGCAAAAATTGCTGAGTATTTCCGTACAAAGTATGCGGACAGAAAGTATCCATGGGTTGATATGCCTGATAGCTGGGGTGACATTATGAATACAGATAATGTCCACTACAAGCAATTGGCAATGAATGAAATGGGTGAGGAAGCGGCAATTTCAATGCTTGCTCAGCTTGAACAGGAAAACGAGGCTGACGGTATAAGAATAGTTACTCAGACAGGTATTGAATATTATTCTGACGGAGATTCTATTTATCTCAACGAGAATGGCGGCATTCCGATTATAGCTCCTGCAATCGGTGAAGAGTTTACTTATACTGTTTCAGGAAATACAGCTGTTAAGGATGATTTTGGTGTAATTATTCCCAAGGCTGCGGTGGGAGATGAATATTCGGTTCTGAATGTTGTTACGGAAAGCGGCAAGGAAATGGCGTTTAAGCTGTTTTCTCCAATTGAAATAATTAGTATTGCCAAAATCAAGGATAATTGCGAAGGTGCATACACTTTATCTGTCGATGACGGAAATGCATACACTGCAAAATTTCTTGACAAGGAGCTGAGAGCCAACAATATGACGGCTTCAATGGTACTTGTTCCCGGTTGGATTGATGTTGAAGACACAGTTCTGACATGGGAAGAGGCACAGGCTCTTGTTAATTGCGATGATACAGTATGGTCGGTTGTAAATCATACTATGAATCATGTTGCACAGTTTGAAAATTCAAATGATGAGGCTCA
This sequence comes from Clostridia bacterium, assembly GCA_045647905.1. Lineage (GTDB taxonomy): Bacteria > Bacillota > Clostridia > Monoglobales > Monoglobaceae > SIG440. The sequence continues at coordinate 14,060 of JAZRMZ010000053.1, read as the reverse complement.
GATTGAATCAGAGATTAACGGGTCAAGAGTGCTTCTTAAGGAAAAATTTCCAAATCAGAGAATTTTATCAGTTGTAACACCGGGTGGCGCAAGTAATAATCTGATAACAAAAGCTGTTAAACAACAGCATTTGGGCTGGCGTGGTACAGGCGGTGGCAATATGGCTATTCCCGAAAATATGGAAGAGTTCTACGATATAAAATGTAATCCTGTTGGTGTATTCTACAATACCAGTCTTAGCCAGATGAACGGTTGGATTGACAATGCGATTGCAAATGGCCAGTGGTGCGTTGAAATGTGGCACGGAGTTGATGATGATCAGTCGTCGTGGGGAGGAAACATTGCAGGAGATATTGCAAAATCACACATTTCCTATGCTGCGGAAAAGATGAATGCAGGAAAGCTTTGGGTAACAACAATGGACGATATGATTGTATACACAGCTCAAAGGCTTAATGCAAAAGTTAAGTTTGTTTCAAATGACGGCAATGTTATCAAATTTAAGCTTATAAGTGATTTGACAGGCAAAGACTATGAAACAGAGCTTACAGTAAACATTGCTTTGCCTGACGGCTGGAGTGATGCGGAGGCTACTGTTGATGGACAAACTGCGGACTGCGTGACAAAGGATGGTGTTTTAACCGTTAATGTTAAGGTTAATGGCGGCATCGTTTCTCTTGCAAAGAAATAAAATTTTAAAGCTTCCCGGAATAATGCGCTTTCGTCCCCGGATTTATTCTGAGAGGACAAGAGCTTTAGCACAGTAAGTTTTAAATATATTTAATATAGCCCGGTATTTTGCCGGGCTATACTAAGCAAAAGCATTTTTACAAGGAGGACACAATGAAGAAGGTTATTTCGATATTATTGGTTTTATGTATGATGGTATCAACGCTTACGATTAATATAAGCGCTTTAACACAAGAAGGAATGTATGAAATACCGAATTGCTATTTCTGGGCAAAAGCAAGCGGAAGCTTTAACACGACATTGAACATTCATGCGTTATTTGATGGCAGTCTCGGATATATGTTAAACGGTGCCCACAGAGGCTTCTGGACATATTGGGTAGGCGGAGGAAAATATCAGAATACCAATCAGTGGCTTGCCGTGGATTTGGGAAATGTGCACAAGCTGAACGGAATATATCTTGAGGACAGCGGATATAGTCATGAGTTCAATACTCCGACGGCATATAATTTATACGTATCTGAGGATGGAACAGACTATGAAAGCTTGGTTGGTGAGCCAGATAAATATACCGGAAATCCGGGCTTGGCAACAGTTGCTCCAACAATATCTGAATGGACACTGATTGGAAATTTCACATCAGGAGCAAATGGTTCACTGGCGAAGTTTGACGAAATTCAGGCAAGATATGTTCTTATAGTGCCAAGTGAGTCTGCAACAACATTTTTCAGCATTGAAGAGTTCCATGCATATTCATCAGAGGAAGTTATCTATGATTTTGAAACAGATGCACTCGATAGTTCAACGTGGATGGAAAAATCTTGGGTAAATACAACACCAACAGCTTTAGCTTCAGTACGTGAAGGCGGAACAAGTGAAGGCAATAAGCCCTATATAATGGTGGATATGGGAGAAAATATAAACATAAACCGTGTTGTAACGAAAGGCACTCCCAGCAAATGGTATACACCGGATAAGGTAAATGTTTATACTGCAGCATCCGAAGAAGCATATGCAAGCAAGTCATCAGATGCGTGGACCCTTGTAGCAGAAAATGTTGAATTCAAGGGCGGTGTTATGGAAGCAAAATTTATGCCGAAAAACGCAAGGTATATTATGATTGACACATCAGAACTTGGAGTGCATAGTGGTGGATCGGCAAAAGACTGGGGTGTTTTTTTCCAGATTTATGCTTATGGATATTTAATGGGCGATAACTACGAAATACCGAATACGTTTTTTGAAGGCAAGGCGAGTTGCAGTGCGGATATGAAAACCGATATTCAGGCGGTTTTTGACGGAGATTCAGGTTATGTAGATGCGGATGGCGATGATGCAGGATACTGGAGAGAAAGTGCAGTTCATACACAAGAGCAGGGAACCTGGCTTGCCTTCGACCTTGCTGACACTTATGATGTGACAAAAATATCTTTTGATGATGTGAATGATGTCAATGTTTCGCTTCCTTCTGAATTCAGTATTTATACATCGAATGACAATTCCGCTTATGAAATGTTAAAGGGTTATACCGAAGGCGGCAATACAGATTCGGTGACAGATCCCGATCTAACATTATGGAATCATGCAGGCGATTACACCTTGGGAGAGTACGAAAACATAATTGATGTTAATTCGGCAAATACAAGATTTTTATTGATGTATATAACTGCTGATGCAGACCAATCTCTCGGAATAGGAGAAATTCATTTTTATTCAGGAGAAAAAATAACAGATGTTGATTATTTGAATGACTCTTTGGATAGAACTTATTGGAATGTAAAGGGTTGGAATGGAGAAACAACAGCTTTGACGGATAACAATCGTGAAACGAGATATGGGGGAGAATTTGACGAAACTCCGTATTTTATGGTTGATTTGAATGGACGTTTTTCTTTAGAAAAGCTTGTTTTGAGGAATGCATATCCCGATAAATGGTATTCACCTGAACTGGTGAATGTTTATGTTTCAGAATCAGAGGAGGCTTTTGCGGACAAGAATTCTGATTTATGGCAGTTGGTTGCTGAAAATGCAGAATATAGAGGAGCTGTATCTGAAATAGAGTTTACAAAGTCAAATGCCAGATATATTATGGTTAAAGCGGCTTCACTTGGAAATGATGCGTTTGGAAATGAAAAGAGCGAAATTTATTTTAATGAGGTTTATGCCTATGGTGAGGAGCTTGTTGTTTACTATGAAATCCCGCGGATACTATTCGATGTTAAAACAAGCAAAAATTCAAATAAGAAGCTAAATGACAGCTGTTTGCTTGATTCGGAAATAAGATACCTTGATTCAGTCTCTGAGGAAAGAGGGTATTGGGCGGAAGATTTGTCATCAACACAAAGTGCAGGAACATGGATTGCTGTAGATATGGGTGCAGAATACAGAATAAACAGAATTGTTCTTGAAGATGATGGATATAATTCTAATGTTGCTGTACCTACCGCGTTTGATGTTTATTCGTCAAATAATACATTAAATTACACTTCACTTAAAGGATATACTCCGGGTGGCAATTCATCAAATGTAGTAAATCCTAACCTGAGTGCATGGAATAAGATTGGTAGCTTTACTGGTGGTAAAAATGGTGCTACGGTGAAATTCGAACCGCTTGAAACACGGTATCTTTTGATTTATGTAACAGAGGAGGCTTCTTCTTGTACCGGTATCGGAGAGTTGCGTGTTTATTCGGATGTAGAGGCGGAAAAAATAGATTATACCATAAATGCTGTGGATAAAACAGGATGGACCGCAGATGCGTGGAAGGTTTTTGGCTCAGAGTTATCGTGGATTACAGACGGAAAGATTAATAATGACTATGAGGATGGTGTAAGCAGCGGAATGGTTCCTTATGTCATGATTGATATGGGAAAAACAAATGAAATTGATAGAGTAGTTGTTCAGCATGTTTTTGCATCTAAATGGTATATGGCGGATGCACTTGATGTTTATACGTCATTAGATGAGGACTGTATGTCAGGAGAAACCTCTTCGACATGGGAGCTTGTTGCAGAAAATACAAAAAGGACAGGCTCTGTGTACGATGTGGAATTTATTGAAAAGCCGGCAAGATATCTTATGTTTAAGGTATCTGAACTTGGTGTTAATATGATTGACGTTGAAAAAGACTGGTTATCGTTTGGAGAAGTATTTGCATATTCAAGCGGAAAAAGAACAATAATTCCGGTGGGAAGTGTATCTACGGAAGTGGACTATGCTAATATGATTTGTACAGTTAGTGTAACTCCCGGGCAGACTCTTTATGATGGAAGCGTTGGTATGAAGGCAGATGTTTACGATGGCAGCACGTTGCTGCATAGCGAAACGGTAAGACACTTTGATGACAACAACAATCTTTCATTTACCTTTGAATTACCTGAAGCAACGGCAGCAGACAGAATTTTCAAGGTGAGGCTCGGTGGAAACTTTGATGAAGAAGTAAACATCAATATTTCAGGAACGAGCAGTCTTGATGGAAATTTTGATACGTTAAGAGGAACGACGGATATTGATAGCTTTAAGGATGAATTGAATAATAATATATTCAATACCTACCGAATTGACCTTAGTGACCTTGAGGTTTCCGATACTCTTGAAGAGTTGGTTTACAACGGCTTATTTAATAAACGTAGCTTAATTACAGCTGCTAACTTTACAAAGCTTGTAAAAGAAGAGATAGTCTATAACGTATTCAAGCTCAAATTAACGGAAATGATAACAGATGATTTTTGTAAAAAATATTCTTCTGTTATTACAGTAGATATGAGTGATGACAGTGTGTTTGCAAAGCTTTCAAAGGAAAATCGTGACAGCATCATTGAAAGCGTATGCGATACATTTACTGATATTCAAAGTATAAGTAAGATTTTTTATGATAAGACTGAATTGACAGCATTTCAGAGTCTGAGCAGAGAGGAAATGGATAATCTTATACAAAAGTATCTTTCGTCGTCATCTGCATACAGCAAGTATATGAGTTTAAACGCGTACTATAAAGCAGAGGTGGCAACGGATATTGCGGGGGCCACAATAAATAGCATTGATGATATATTTACTATTTTCGAAAATTCTGTTGAAGTAAATCAGCCGAGTCATTCCGGCAGTACAGGCGGCAGCGGCGGCGGTAGCGGCGGCAGCGGCGCTTTTATATCGCGAATTGTAAACACAAGTAATAAAATTGTTGAACAGCCGCAGATGAAACCATGTATGTTTGAAGACATCTCTGATGTTTTATGGGCAAAATATGCTATTGAACAGCTGTATGACAAAGGAATAATAAACGGAAAAAGTGAAACGTTGTTTGATCCGAACGGCAGTGTTACACGTAGTGAGATAATAAAGATGCTGATGAGTTTTGAAAAAGCTGAAATTAGCGAACCTGCAGATGTTTTTAGTGACGTAACTGAAAAGCATTGGGCATACAGGTATATTCATCATGCATATAAAACAGGTCTTGCAAAAGGCTTTGAAGGCGGAAGCTTTATGCCTGATATGTTTGTGTCGCGTGAGGATGCAGCTGTGTTTGTGTATAGGTACTTCAAGAGCAAGGGAATGTCTTTTGATGTTGAAGAAAATGCAGAATTTACAGATTATGAGAAAATTTCTGATTATGCAAAAGAAGCTGTTAATGCGCTAACCAATGCAGGCATTATCAATGGATTTGGAGATGGAAGCTTTAAACCGGCAGAAAATTGTTCAAGAGCAATGATTGCAAAAATCATATATGAATTGGTTAAATAGAAGGGAGATACAGAAATATGAAGAAAAAACAATTGCTTATAAAACGTGTTATATCTGTTATGCTTCTTTTGTCCGTAATGGTTCTTAACAGTATAGGCATAGTTGCTTTTGCTGCAAATAGCGATATTGAGATATCTAAACAAGGCTGGACTAAATATTGTTCGATGGACTTTCCTCAGGAAGACTCAACAGGTGACAAGCTTTATGACGGAAATTTGGGTTTTCCCTACTGGCAAGGATCCAGAAGCCCGGAGGTGGGTGATTACTTTGGCGTAAAGCTTCCGAAACCACAGAGAGTCAGCAAAGCTGTTGTAGTAGCAAACCCTCATACTCCAAGCCTTGTTGGTGTATATGTGACAAATGATTTTGAGGAATGGACACGTGTAGCTGAATATAAGTTCACATCAAGCGTAGAGACAGAAGTTGAAATTTATTTTACACCAATGGAGATAACAGGTATAAAGTTTCAGGCAGAAGAGATTGTACCTTACGGGTGGTGGTCTGTTGCTGAAGTAACATTGTATAATGATCCCAATGCTCCTACGTTTGATTATAAAGATATTGAAGGAAGTATATATGAAAACGAAATAAACGTTCTTTCTGTTCTTGACTTAGTACCCGGGATATCTTATTTTGAGTATGGGGTAGATAGCTATGTAACAAGAGCAGAGTTTGCAGAGTGGATGTTGAATTATGCAGATATTCCGATTAGCAGTTACGAGGGAGAAACAGTTTATCTTGATGTTTCTCCTGAACATTGGGCGTACAATACTATCTATACATGCTATGCGGCCGGAATTATTCGTGCAAATGGAATGAATGCTAAGTTCAGACCTGATGATAACATTACATACGGTGAAGCAGTTTCGATGCTGATAGGTCTTTTGGGCTATTCTCAAATTGCTGAAGATAAAGGAGGATATCCAACAGGTTACTTTGCAGCAGCAACAGGGGCAGGTATGCTTAAAGGGATAACTGCTGAAAGAGACGATGTGCTGACAAAAGGTGAGCTTTCAAAATTGTTATACAATAGCCTTGATGTTAATCCAATGAAAAGCTTTAATTTGAGCAAAGATGGTTATGAAATACGCGAAAGTGAAGTTACTATGCTTGAAGAACTTGACGTTAAAAAAGCGAGAGGAATTGTTCAGGCTAACGATGTTACTATGTTAAACAATTCAAGCTATTCCGGAGCAGGCATTGTTGTGATTGACGGTGTTGAGTTTAATGAGGGCAAAACAAATGCATCTGATTTACTTGGATATATGACTGAGTATTTGTATAAGGAAGATGATGGCAGAAGGACTATCATATATATTAAACCCCTGGAGTCGGGCAACAAAACAGTAAAAATCAATTCTGACGATATAGCAGCCGGTACAACACTTTCGGTTATCAGGTACTATGATGAAAATCAGAAGGAACGAAGCGCGTCCCTTTCGGACAGATGTTGTATTATTTTTAACGGAGTTGCAAATTCCAATATTACGGCAGAGGATATTAAGTCTGTAAACGGAAGTCTGGAACTGATTGATAATAATGATGATGGAGTAGTGGATGTTCTTAAGGTTGAAGATTATATTACTTATGTTGTGATGACAGCAAGTACGTTTGACAGAACTATTTTTGATCAGCATTCAAATCGATTTGTTGATTTGAAAAATCTGGATGACGACAGAATAAATGTAATTGACTGTGCAACAGGACAGGGTAAAAAGTTTTCTTCAATTAATGAAGGAGATATTCTTTCAATTTACCCTGACCGTATGAAGACCGATAATGGTGAAAGAATAGTTGACAATGATAATTTGTCATATATTACAATTTATGTTTCGACGGAAAGAGTTATCGGAGAAATATCAAAGAAGACCCAAAAAAATGGCAAAACATATTTTACAATAAATGATAATGAATACGTGTTATCTGAGTGCATCAAAAGTAAATCAGATGAGTTAGAAATAGGTAAAGAATATTTGTTTTCTTTGGATCATATGGGACGAATAGCAGATTTCAATTTATCTGACGGAAAAAACAAATATGGATTATTGATGGGCGTTAAAAAAGAAAGCGAGTTCAGCAATGATCTGACAGTTAAGATTTTTACGCAGAATGGTAAAGCGGAGATTTACACAATACATAAAAAAGCTAAGTTCGGCACACAAAGTTTGAATATTGATGCGATTCATACAGCTCTTTCTGACTTTCTTGCCAAATGTTCAACTGACCCCAGCTTGGTGGTTTACAATGCAAATGAATCAGGTGTTATTAAATTTATTAATGTTGCCAATAATATTGCGGATGTGGTTCTTGAATCTGAAAGAACAGACACAGAACTTCAACTTGCATATTCGGGAACATGTAAATTTGCAAACGGCTATTTTGGAAATGAATTTTTCTCGGATTCGGCAACAGTTTGCTTTGCCATTACTTCGGATTCAGATGACAATTTAAAGTTATCTGATGAAACTGCATTGCGTAAAAGAAGTGCAACATCAGGGTTTAGATGGCAGTATGGATACAAAACATTTGCATATAATCTGGACAATAATTATGTTGCTGACGTTGTTTGCATTGTTGAGACTGACACGGGTGGTTATGATACGGCAGACAGGATGCTTGTGTTTGATGAAGTATACAAGCTATACGATGCTGAGGAAGGAGAAATAAGGCAAGTAATAACCGGTATTTATAATGGCAAAGAAAAGGAATATCTCGTTTCAAAAAATAACGTCTATGATTTTCACAGTCTGAGTACCGGAGATGTGGGTTTCTGTCTTACTGATTCTAACGGAGAAGTGGTTGGATTTAACAGAATTTTTAATTCAAACAGAAATTGGGAGAAAGCTGCCGCAATAAATGTAAGTCCGGAAGAAGTTGTAAATGAAATGAGATATGTTGCCGGAAAAATTGTTAGAAGAGATGGCGGGTATGTTATTGTGGATGTTAGCAAGACATCAGAAAATACAACTTACGACGGCTCAATAAAAGAAATCTTTAAAGACATCAATTCTATTTGTATTAAAGAGGATGATAAGCTTTGGATTTCAAATGTATCGGAAATATCTGTGGGTGATTACATTTTTATCAGAAACTGTGAAGGAAAGCCATATGATGTTGTTGTGTATAAATAAAAAAATATAATACATTGGAGGATGCTTTGTGTTTAAAATATATGATTGTTTTTCAAATTGTGATGAAAATAAGCAACCGTATTCTTTTTCGGTGGAAAGACATACACCGACGGAGAATCTGCATGCGTGGGTGAAGAATGACCGGTTTTATATGAGTTCAATCGGAAATAGGTATATTTTGAACACGCCGCCTTTTGAAACAGGGCGCTTTGATATGAACTTCAGCCTGACGTTTCTTGAGGAAATTAATCCCTCATTTGTTGTGATTTTTCAATATGATGAAAAATTTCGCAAGGGAGTGGGGCTTCAGTTTACATATGATTTGAGCGGAAGCTTCGAGATTTCGGTTGTTTCTGTTGAAAAAGGTGCTTTTAATGTTATTCTGAGAGGAGAGCAACAAAAGGTTGCTCTCCTTGACGAAAACAACAGCTATCCTCTGCATATTGATATTGATGAAAAGATGGTATCGGGAAGTGTAGCGGGAGCAGAATTTCGGTATGATTTGAAGGCACGCTGCGGTAAGCTTGCACTTGAAAGACATAATTTTGTTGGGGAGCTTGTGATTGATGATGTGAGCTTTTTAAGTGATAATGAATTTGTGTCGGAAAATGTTTTGCCTGATACAACAGTTGAAATTCCGTGTGTAAACGGCGGAGATATTCCCTATACAATCAGTTGGAGAGTGGAAAGAGTACAAGGCGACTGTTATCTTGAGGCACGTCTGGCCGGCGGAACAAAAACCAGAAAACTTAACCGTGAGGGAAGACCGGGACAATATGTTGCGGAATGTGACTTGATGACAAATCCTTATATTGGTGTAAGATTGAATAACGGCAAAAGATATAAGTTTTATATTTTTAACGGAAAGAAAGGTTTTGTTGACCCTAATATATACTGGGACTGTCTTAAAGGTTACTATAATGATGTTTCTATTCCGGCGAAGGGTTTGTATAAGATAAGCTGGGAGGATGCCGAAAATATTTCGGAAATCGTTTTTGGCTATGATGAATTAAAATGCAGCGGTTATGGCGGCCAAACAGGAGGCTGTGAATTCAGATTCACTATAGATGGACATATTATTGATTATGCAGAACCCGTCGATGGAAGAGATATTTATACGGTTCTTTCGAATGAAAACAAATTGGCGATGACGCTTGTTCCTGAAAATTGTTATGAAAGAGAATCAGTAATTGAGCATCTGAAGTATAATCATTATTTTGATGTGTCTGAAACACCGGAGTTTATACTTGAGATGAAAACTATGAAAAATCCGGAATATTTCAGTTTTACAGCAGCGGTTACAGATGTTTTTGAAGATGAAATTCTGGAAAAACTAACGTGCAAGGGAGAAGCTCAAGAGGATGAATTCGGATATAATCTTATAAAAGTCAATGTTAAGGCTCCTGCTTTTAAGGTTGGACTGTATAAAATAAGATTCTCGGTTTATTTTGGTGGTAAGCTTTATAAAAGTGTGGCAAAAACCTTTGAGGTATTTAACAAAGATACAAATGAGAATCCTGCTTTGGTCAGTGGGCTGCCTTTTGTATTCTCTATGCCAAATGAGCAAAAGTGGCTTATGCGGAACAGCTTTGATATGTGGAGTCCTGCACGGTCGTGTGAAGTGGAGCATTATATAACGTGCATTACAGATACTCCTGATGAAGCTGAAAGAAGACGTTCGTGGGAAATTGCAAAGCTGTTTAAACGAGAGTGGTTTGCCTGGGTTGCGTCAAGAACTTTGCCTTCCGGCAGAAAACCGGAGGAATATACGGATTCGCTTAAAAATGCAGATTACCTTTTTGTATCATTTAACGAACGTGAGGTTGATTTATCAGAGGGAAGTTTGTATCCACTTCGCTTAGATAAACATTCATACGGGAATTTCACAGTAAGATATAATGATAGAATAAAAGTGCTTGAAGCGTTTATGGAGGAAAACCCTGAAATTGCAGAAAAAATTGGATACACCGTAGGATGCTGTGATTTTACTTTTGAGCATTATGTAGCTTTATGCAAAGAACACCTCAATGAATGGTGCGAGTATCAAAACCAAAATGCATTAGAATTGGTGAAAAAACAGAATGAAGAGTTGCGGAAGATTAATCCGAATTTCAGAAGGTCGATATACGGACCGCTTGCGCTGTACTATGCACCCACACTTTCCTATCATACTGTTAAAAACAATATGATGACAGTAAAGCATTTGGAGGATACAGTATATACAGGCTTTGCAATACTGGAGGATTATCCCTATTCTTGCTCCTATCAGACATACAGAGGTGCATTCTTTATGATGACGTTACTTCTGCATTGTCCGGACGTTGTGGTATATCCCGAACAATACAAGGAGTGTGGAGGAGGCTGTATTGACGGAGCGGTTAAGTTTGCTCATGCGCCTATGGGCGAGTTTGATATGGAAGTATATTATAATACAACTCTGACGTATGAATATGTATTTAACACTCCGTACAGATTGCCCCAAGGCTTCAGGTATTGGGAAACATATGGTTTTCACAGACCTGATTTCACTAATGAGGCTATGAACAGGCTGGTTCTGGACTGGAAGGCGGTTATTAAAAATAAGCCGTTAAAGCCTTTGCGGACAATGGCGTTTCTTTCAGAATTTGATGATGCGGAAAACTCTTTTGAGATTCGATGCAGCAATAATAATAGCTTCAAGACATACATAAACAACAGAAGTGAGATGGGCGAAGCTATACTATTTGAGTGCAGTCGTATGTGCGGTGTTCCCAACGGCTTTGCGGTGGGCTTTGATGCTCTTGGAGAAATGAAGGCTGATGAATGTGATGTGTTGGTTATTCCGAGTATGAAAAATGTATCCGCGGAAACCAAAACAGAAATCAGACGTCTGTATAATGAAGGCGTAAATCTAATTGCCGTATCGGATGTTGAGGGCTTGGAGGATATATTTGGTGTGACTTTAAATAAAAGAGACCGTACAATTAATTGTGTATTGTATGAAGGAAATAGTGAATTTATCCGTGAAGGAAATGCAGAGCTTTTATACAATCCAATGCCGGATTCATTTGTGTGTATGACATCCGATGAAAATGACCCACTTATTATATGTACAGAGCGTACTGCAGTAATTAATGCTGAGGTCATTGCAATGGGTGCGGATGATTCAACTCATCTTGGAGGGGTAACCACTCATTTTATAGTCGGCGAATTGGTGAGAAAAGCTTTGTCCGATGTGGTTTTAAAGCTGTCACAGCCTGTTGTGCAGGGGAAGAACGTAAGTGTTACTGCTTTTGAAACTGTTGACAATCGAATAATGATTCTTGCGATTGATTATTCGGCGTTTGATAACAGAGAACTAAAGGAAAAAATGGTTTCTGTTGAAATTAATCTGAATAATATCAAAGATGTGGTATCGGATGCGGAGTTTTTTGCTGGACGAATAGATGGATGTGTCAAAGAAATTATGTTTGATATAAAACCGCATGAGGCAAAATTCTTTGAATTGATAATATAAAGAAAAGGGGACAAAGGATGATAAATGTAGCAATAATAGGGTGCGGAGCAAGAGGACAATGCTATGCTCAATATATGAAGAAAAATGAGGCGGAAATGAAAATAGTGGCAATTGCAGAGCCAAAGCCTTTTTTGCGTGAAAAAATGATAAGGGAATATGATGTTCCGTCGGAAAATGTTTTTTTAAATTATGAAGAACTTTTGAGCAAAGGTGTTATTGCGGATGCATTGTTTATATGTACTCAGGATAATGAGCATGTGAAACCTGCAGTTGACGCAATCGAAACAGGCTACAAATTTATTATGGTTGAAAAGCCTGTTGATAAAAGTGATGAACAAAACGAATTGCTTGTAAAAAAAGCAAATGAACATGGTGCGGTTGTTCAGGTTTGTCACAGCTTGAGATATACTAAGTTTTACAGAAAACTGAAGGAAATTCTTGATGGTGGTGTAATAGGTGATATTGTACATATAGACCATTTGGAAGCCGTGGATCACTTCCACTATGCACACAGTTTTGTAAGAGGAGACTGGAATAATTCGGACAGAAGCAGTCATATGATTCTGGCAAAATGTTGTCATGATACAGATTTACTTGTGTATTTAACAGACAAAAAATGTAAAAAGGTTTCATCTTTTGGTTCTTTAAAGCACTTTAAAAAGGAGAATGCTCCAGAAGGCAGTACAGAAAGATGTATTGATGGATGTCCGTTAAATCATAAGTGTCCATATAGTGCAATGCAGTATTTTGATAAGTACAGAAACCACTTATTCAGAGAATATGCTGTTGAAAAAGAGGGATTTGAAACAATTGAAGAGGCTATGAAGCAGGGCAGATACGGAAGATGCGTATATCGTTGTGACAATAATGTTGTTGACCATCAGGTTGCAAGCTTCCTGTTTGAGGATGACGTAACAGCAAGTCTTACAATGTGTGCGTTTACAGATATTGGAAGAATAACAAGAATATACGGAACGATGGGCGAGATTTATGCACAGTTTGATAAAGATAAGATAGAAGTGTGTGAATTTACAACAGGTGATACGGTTACATATGAAGTATCACATGATGATTCATTGCACGGTGGAGCAGATATTAACCTTGTTCGTGACTTCCTGCAGGTTGTAAAGGGAGAAAAACAACCGTCTACAACAATAGATATATCGCTTGAAAGTCATAAAATGTGTAATGCTGCAGAAAAATCAAGGTTGAATGGTGGAACACCTGTTGAAATTTTATAAAAAAAGAGAATGACTAATTAAGCGTGAAAAACGTTAAGTTTATTATAGAGCCATATTGATGCTAAAAATATAAAAAAGTGAAGTTTTTCTTGAAACAAGCCCTCTGGAATTTCCGGAGGGCTTGTGAAATAAAAAATACTTATTAATCTTTTTCGTCGCCATTTATATCGGGAAGCTTCAGACGTACAATGCTGTAATGGTTTTTTTGACTCTCAATCTCTATACCGTATTTTTCTCCGTGCAGGAGCTTTATTCTTTGGTTTATATTATAAAGACCTATATGATATCCATGCTCCTTGGGGGAGTTGTTTAAATTACTTAAAGGATTTTTTGAGTCGTCAAATCCCACGCCATTGTCATATATTTCTATAATAAAAAAATCGTCTGTTTTCTCAGCGGAAATTTTTATTATAGCATCATCGGTGCCATTCGCAAGTTTTTCACCTAATCCGTGCCGTATAGAGTTTTCAACAATAGGCTGCAAAAGCATAGATTGTAGCTGTTGATCGTATAAATCTTCCGGTATTGATATTTCTATATGTATGTTATTGTTATGTCTTATTTGCATAAGATAAATATAGTGATAGATATCTTCTATTTCTGTATCAAGACGAATCATTGTTGGATGATTAAGCGACGAGTGAATTAATTTAGCTAAAACAGAAATCATTTCTGCAATATTATAGTTTTCGGTTTCTAAGAGTTTAATACGGATGCTGGACAGAGTATTGTTGATAAAATGGGGATTTATTTGGTATTTAA
>JAZRMZ010000052.1:0-5464 GCA_045647905.1 Clostridia bacterium | reverse complement strand
AAGAAGAAATCATCAAACAACCGTCAGCAAACTCAAAGGTTGCGGTTATGTCTGCCCCCATAACGGGTAACTCTGTTCCGAAAAAGATTTCGGAAATTGACACCACCGAAGAAGCACGCACCCTCACGGGTATGAGTGAGCTTGACCGTGTTCTTGGCGGCGGTCTTGTTAAGGGTTCCCTTGTTCTGGTGGGCGGCGACCCCGGAATCGGAAAGTCAACACTTCTTCTTCAGATATGCGAGCATCTTGGAAAAAACAAATCAATTCTCTATGTATCGGGCGAAGAATCTCAGCGTCAAATCAAACTCCGTGCCGACCGTCTCGGCATCAGCACGGATAATCTGAAGCTCTATTCCGAAACAAATATGGATTATATTCTTGATTGTGTGTTCCGTGAAAAGCCCGACGTACTTATTGTTGATTCGGTTCAGACAATGTATAACCCCGAAATCCAGTCAACCCCCGGTAACACAGCTCAAATCAAGGACATCACAACAGTTTTGATGAAGGTGGCAAAGGAACATTCCATCTCTGTTTTCCTTGTGGGTCACGTTACCAAAGAAGGGGCTCTTGCCGGCCCAAAAATTCTTGAACACATGGTTGACTGTGTTCTTTATTTTGAAGGCGACAGACACCAGTCCTTCCGTATTCTTCGTGCGGTGAAAAACCGCTTTGGTTCCACAAACGAGATCGGAGTTTTTGAAATGACAGGAAGCGGCCTTGAGGAAGTGCCAAATCCTTCCCTTGCTATGCTCTCAGGAAGACCCGAAAACGTTCCCGGCACCTGCATCATCTGCACCATGGAAGGAACACGCCCCGTTCTTGCCGAAGTTCAGGCATTGGTTACTCCAACAACTTTCGGTAATCCGAGACGAATGACAAGCGGGCCGGACATCAGCCGTTCCATAATGCTTGCCGCTGTGCTTGAAAAACGAGGTGGTTTGAAAATCTCGGCATATGATGCCTACATAAACATCGTCGGCGGTCTTAAAATAACTGAGCCTGCCGCAGATTTGGGAATTGTTATGGCTCTTGCATCAAGTTTCACAGGTAACGCCCTCGACAGCAATACCGTTGCAATCGGAGAGGTCGGACTCACGGGCGAGCTCCGTGCCTGCAGTTTTCTGGAATCAAGAATCGCAGAATGTGAAAAGCTGGGCTTCACCCATTGCATTGTTCCCGCAATCAACACAAAAAAGCTCAAGAGCTTTAAAAACATAAAACTGATACCTTGTTCAAACATAACGGAAGTTATCACAAAATTCTGCAAATAATTTAAATGGCAAAAAAATATACATATAATATAAGATTTGAAGGGAAGTCTTGACGTGTTTAATATTGGTGACGAAATTGTTTATCCCATGCATGGAGCCGGAATTATTGTCGATATTGAAGAAAAGAAGATTCTTGGCGAACTCCATAAGTACTACATCCTGCAGATTTCCGTAAGCGACATGAAGGTTATGCTGCCCGTAAACAACACAGAGACAATCGGCATTCGGAGAATAGTTTCCGAAAACGCCGCCAATGAAGCAATCAACCATTTTCTCAGCTGTGAAGAAGACGAAAACAACAACTGGAATCAACGTTACAGAGAAAACATCGAAAAAATGAAGAGTGGAAATCTGATTGACATTGCAACAGTTGCAAAAACCCTTTTGCTGAGAGACAACAAAAAATCACTTTCGAATGCAGAACGAAAAATGCTTTCAAATGCAAAAAATATTCTGATTTCAGAACTTGTACTGGCAAAAAGAATGTCCGCTGACAAAATAAAAGAAATTCTTGCTCTTTAAATTCAGGAGGTCACAGATGTTCCAAAAACAAGCAACTAACCCCACAGCAACAGCAATTATTGTTGCGGCAGGTTCGGGCAGTCGGATGGGAAACGGCTCAAACAAGCAATTTATACTGATAGAAGATATGCCCGTTCTCACCCATACTCTGCTCAAATTTCATAACGCTGAAACAATTGACAAGATCATAATTGTAACAAAACCTGATTTTATTCTGACGGTGGGCGATCTTGTCCGTGAATTCGGCATTTCAAAGGTACAACATATAATCCCCGGCGGGAACACCCGTCAGGATTCCGTAAACTGCGGTCTTGCATATGCAGATTCGGATTCTTATGTTGCCATACACGACGGAGCACGTCCGTTTATTACCATTGAAAAAATAAATGAGCTTGTACACGCCGCACATCAGTTTGGAGCGGCTGCACCCGGCGTTATCCCCAAAGATACCGTGAAAGAACTCAATGGCAACAATACAATCGAAACAACAATCGACCGTGAAAAACTGCGTCTGATTCAAACACCTCAGATCTTCAAAGCAGATGCCCTGAAATCGGCTTTTGAAAAAGCAGAACAGGACGGTTTTATGGGAACAGACGACTGCTCAATTGCCGAGCATTACGGTATAACCGTCAGGGTAATCAACGGTGACTATACAAATATAAAGGTAACAACCCCTGAGGATTTGCCCGTTGCAGAAGCAATTTACAGATTTTTGAACAAGTGATTAAAGAAAGGATATTTTTCTATGCGCATTGGTTTTGGTTATGACGTACACGCTTTGACAGAAGGAAGAAAGCTCATTTTAGGCGGAGTTGAAATTCCCCACGAAAAAGGTTTGCTCGGTCATTCAGATGCAGACGTTCTTTTGCACGCTGTTATGGATTCGCTTTTGGGGGCTGCGGCTCTCGGTGATATAGGAAGGCACTTCCCCGACACGGATAACAGCTTTAAAGACATAGACAGCCTGCTGTTGCTTTCAAAAACAAAGGATATTCTGGCACAAAACGGATTTACAGTAAACAACATTGACTCAACCATTGTTGTCCAGGCTCCAAAGGTTGCCCCTTATATTGAGGAAATGCGCCGCAATATCGCACGTGTTCTGAATATTGACATATCACGTGTCAGCGTGAAGGCAACAACAACCGAACACCTTGGCTTTGAGGGCAGAAAAGAAGGGATTTCAGCCTATTCTGCAGCAACAGTTTTACAAAAATAACAGTTTGAGGAAGATTTTTGCATTTAATCGGATATAATTCCATATAATTGGAAATAATCATTTATAATCAGGTTTGATTTATCCGTTATATTTTTGTATTATTAACTATGTTAGCACTCAAAGCAAACGAGTGCTAACATAGAATAGATTATTAATTATTTCATTTATCATAAGGAGGATTTTCAAATGAATATCAAACCATTGGCAGACAGAGTTGTTATCAAAATGGTGGAAGCTGAGGAAACAACAAAAAGCGGCATTATTCTGGCAGGTTCCGCAAAGGAAAAGCCCGAAGTTGCTGAAATCGTTGCTGTTGGCCCCGGCGGCATTGTTGAAGGCAAAGAAGTAAAAATGGAACTGAAGGTTGGCGACAAGGTTTTAATCAGCAAATACGCAGGTACAGAAGTTAAGCTGGACGGCACAGAATACACCATTCTCCGTCAGTCTGACGTTCTTGCAATTATTGACTAATTTTTTCAGGAGGTATAATCATTATGGCAAAACAGATTTTATTCGGTGAAGAAGCAAGACACGCTCTTGAAAAAGGCGTTAACCAGCTTGCAAATACAGTAAAAGTTACACTTGGTCCCAAGGGCAGAAACGTTGTTCTTGAAAAGAAGTTTGGTGCTCCGCTCATCACCAATGACGGTGTTACAATCGCAAAGGAAATTGAACTCGAATGTCCCTTTGAAAACATGGGCGCACAGCTCGTTAAAGAAGTTGCTTCAAAAACAAACGACATCGCAGGTGACGGTACAACAACAGCAACACTTCTTGCTCAGGCACTTGTTCGTGAAGGTCTCAAGAATGTTACAGCAGGCGCAAACCCCATGATTGTCAGAAAAGGCATTTCTGCAGCAGTTAACACCGCTGTTGAAGAAGTTGTCAAAAACAGCAAAAAAGTAAGCGGTCGTGATGACATTGCAAGAGTTGCCGCTGTTTCCGCTGCTGACGAAGCAATCGGCGAACTCATTGCAGACGCTATGGAAAAGGTTACAAGCGACGGCGTTATCACTGTTGAAGAATCAAAAACTGCTGAAACATATTCGGAAGTTGTTGAAGGTATGCAGTTTGACCGTGGTTACATCACACCCTATATGGTTACAGATACCGAAAAAATGGAAGCTGTTATTGATGATGCATACATTCTCATAACAGATAAGAAAATCACTACAATTCAGGACATCCTCCCCCTCCTCGAACAAATCGTTCAGCAGGGTAAGAAGCTCGTTATCGTTGCAGAAGACATCGAAGGCGAAGCACTTTCAACACTTATCGTAAACAAACTCCGCGGAACATTCACCTGTGTTGGTGTTAAGGCTCCCGGCTTTGGCGAAAGAAGAAAGGCAATGCTCGAAGATATTGCAACACTCACAGGCGGCAACGTTATTTCCGAAGAATTGGGTCTTGACCTGAAGGAAACAACAATCGACCAGCTTGGCCGTGCACGTCAGGTTAAGGTTTTGAAGGAAAACACAATTATTGTTGACGGCGCAGGCAATCCCGATGCAATCAAAGCACGTGTAAATCAGATTAAAAATGAAATTGAAAAGACAACATCTGATTTCGACAGAGAAAAACTTCAGGAAAGACTTGCAAAACTTTCAGGCGGTGTTGCTGTTATCAAAGTTGGTGCTGCAACCGAAGTTGAAATGAAGGAAAAGAAACTCAGAATTGAAGATGCACTGGCTGCAACAAGAGCTGCTGTTGAAGAAGGTATTGTTGCAGGTGGTGGTACTGCATTCATCAATGCAATGCCCGCAGTTGAAGCCCTCATCGACAAACTGGAGGGCGACGAAAAGGTTGGCGCAAAAACAGTTCTCCGTGCATTGGAAGAACCTGTTCGTCAGATTGCATTCAATGCAGGTGTTGAAGGAAGCGTAATCGTTAACAAAATCAAAGCAAGCGAAGTTGGCATCGGTTACAATGCCCTCACAGAAGAATATATGGATATGCTCAAGAACGGTATTGTTGACCCCACAAAGGTAACACGTTCAGCACTCCAGAATGCGGCATCAGTTGCATCAATGGTTCTCACAACAGAAAGTCTTGTTGCGAACAAGCCCGACCCTCAGGCAGCTGCTGCTGAAGCTGCTGCAATGGCAGGTGCCGGCGCAGGCATGGGCGGAATGTATTAATTCCAAAATCAAGACCTTTCAACCGCAGAAATCTCTGCGGTTGATTTTTTATACTCAAAACACTTGACAAAAATCATCTTTTACATTAAAATAATATTATTATAATATTTTCCATTTGGAGGTAAAAATTATGAAAAGAATTTTAACACTTATCCTTGCATTGTCAATGGTGTTCTGCTTTGTTGCTTGCGGCAAAACAAACGAAACCCCTGACAACAATGCAACTAACAACGAAGCTGCAGATACCACAGCAAAAGCTGAGCTTATAATGGCAACAAATGCAACCTTCCCGCCTTATGAATACTATG
>JAZRMZ010000051.1:0-3196 GCA_045647905.1 Clostridia bacterium | reverse complement strand
GTTTCCGCCATCGGCGGAAAATTTCGCACGGACAATTTAATTTTTGTTTTTTGTATAATTAGGAAATTCTTCGCAATTTCCTATTATAGAAAAACAGGGCAGTCCCGTAGTATATTTACGGACTGCCCAGACGGTCGACATAATTTTGACTTTTTGCTTCCATGTGGTTTAGTCCACGGTTCCGCCAGTTACAAAAAGCCTTTTTTCACGATACCGGCAGCAATCTGCCACTACCTAATAATTTTAGCATAAACGCCTTACGATGTCAAGAAATTTTAACATTTCAAAGTGTACATAATATAAAAAATTTAACACCTAAATTTGGATGATATTTTCAAGAACATATTTTTCAATTTCTTCCGCAATTTCATCAACAGTTCCTTCTCCGTTTATAATCTTCACATTCTCGCAATCCTTCATTTTTTCAAAGGCCGCAAAGTAAGCATCACGGACTTTTGCGAGCTTTTCTTCGGTTTCATAAATTTCAACGGTATCACGATTTGCAAGAATTCTTTCCATTGCGATCCGAGGCGAAATATCAATAAAAATTGTCACATCGGGTCTGAGAGTTTCGGCACAAAGCCTGTTTGCCTCCACAACCCATTCCGAGGGCACTTCGGTGCTCTGATATGCGTATGACGAAAAATAATATCGGTCGCATATAACAGTTTCGCCCGCATCTAAACTTTTCAAAACTCCGTCACCATCATTTGTCAGATGGTCAAGACGGTCAGCAACAAAAAGTGCCGCTGTCACCTTTGGGTCAGCCTTGATTTTTCCCGAAAGAATATCATGAAGCGTTCCCCCCACAAGCCCGTAAGTGGGTTCTAAGGTCAGCCTTGTTTTTATTCCCTTTTCTTCGATTTTTTTTGCAAGCAGCTTCATTTGAGTGCTCTTGCCGCTGCCGTCAATTCCTTCAAATACAATAAATTTACCTCTGTTTTCCATTACTCTTTTTCCTTCCGATTTCATTACTTTCATTTTACTTTATCAAAGCCCATAAGTCAATAAGTTTTCAAATTTTTCATAAGGACAAATCACCATCCTCACACATTTCCATATAATACATTAAGACCAAAAACAAAAACATCAAAAAACAAAAGAAAAAATCCATAATTTTCTCAAAAATTTTTCGGGAGGTGTGAATGTATGGGTTGCTTCGGAGGCTCAAATAATTCTTGTTTGTGGATTATCTTGATTCTTATCCTCGTTTGCTGCTGTGGTTGCGGCAACGACAACAACTACGGCTTTAACAATAATTCAAGCCGCGGAAACGACTGTTGCTGTGACTAAGAAAGGCAACATCTGAACGGGAGAAGTTTTCAACACAGCTCCCAAGGCATAACGCAACACCGTTAAATTTCAAAAAAGGAGGTGCGATATATGTGCTTCGGTAACGACAATGGCTGTCTCTGGATTATCTTGATTCTTATCCTTGTTTTCTGCTGTGGTTGCGGCAACAACGGCTCAACCTTCAGTGGCAACAACAACTGTGGCTGCGGCTGCGGTTGCTAAAACAATCAATGAGCCGACGGAATCCCGTCGGCTCAAATTTCTTTTACAAACAAAAATTCAAAAACAGCTTTTACCCCCAGATGCTCAACCAGAACGGGATGCTGAAAAGTGCCGCCGCAACGGAAACAAGTGCAAAACCTGCACCAAGCTTGCAATCCTTGCCCACAAGTTTTGGGAACACAATGGTGTTAAGTCCACAAGGCATTGCAAAAATCATAAGTGAATATCTCACCAGTTCTCTCGTTGCCTCCGGCGAGAAACCCAAAAGGGGTAATACGGCAAAAAACGCACCGCCCACAAGTCCCGGAATCACAAAAAGTCTGACCGCCGCCGTTATGTATATACGAAAATCTGCGACAATTGACAAAAGGTTCTGTTCAGCAATAACAATTCCCATAAGAAGCATAGAAACAGCTCCTGTGCATCCGCTGGCACTGTCAAGGACGGTTTTTGCAACAACAGGTATGGGAAGCCCGAAATATCCCCACACACAACCCACAACAATCGGAACAAACACAGGATTAAACAGCTTCTTCAGACTAAAGCCACCCGTCCCCGTAAGCATACGATAGCCCTCGGTGTTGGTATAAACCGAAATGGGAAGCCCCATCATCATAACATTCAACAGCACTTCGCCGCCATATATAGCTTCTGCCAAAACATACCCCATATACCCGAAATTCGGAATGGTAAAGGTATACTGAAATACATTCCTCTCGTACTTATCCTTGCTGAACAGCTTTGCAAGTTGTTTTGCAATTAAAACAATTACCGCAAGCACTGCGATTGAAATAATCCAGTAAATATATTTGGTACGGATGAAATGTGGCGTAAAATTTTCTGCAAAAGTCACAAAAGTCTTTGCCGCCATAAAAACATATACGCCCAGAACCGAAAGGATCTTTGAATGTGAACGGTTCACAATATTGGTCTTTGCCAGCACATAACCGATTATGGCAAAAATAAACAACGCCGCAACTTGATTAAAAACTACTTCTGTTGCCATAAAAACACTTCTTTCTGTTATTTTATCTTCCTTATATGTTCAAAAGTCTCTTTTTCGCCTTTTTCAGCAAGCATAACAAGCCACGATTCAAGCAAATCCGAGGTTTCGGGATGAATCATCCGTCGCCCTTTTCCGTTCTCGAAATACTTTATGGGATGCTGTTCCGAATAATTTTCCCCTTGATAAATCTTGCTTGCCGCAATACGGTCACAAAACATTTCCTTAACAAATCTGACAGGCATCTTCACAGGTGCTATAACTTTTGTTTCGGGGTTATAATCCGTCCAGTATTCAAAATGATGACGGTTTCTGCCCTTGTGGTGTACCCACGCCGCAGAAAACCCGTATCTGGCACGTTCTGCCTCATTGGGGCTTCGTGTTCCAAGAAAAAACCGCACCCCCGGAACAAACTCTGTGGGCGAAAATTTTGACATATCATGCATAATGCCCCTCCACGGAATCCCCGCTTTGCAGCAATGCACAAAAACCTTCCATTTGTGCCTCAGCACCGTTGACAAATGACCGAAAAACTTTTTCATTCCATTCGCTCCAATAAATAAATTTCACAATTTGTTTATTGTATCATATCCAACCACAAAATGCAAACATTTTTTTAAAAAAGCGCCTTTTGCGCTGGCCTGCGGCGAGCAGAAAAGGATACAGCTTTTTTCGTCC
>JAZRMZ010000050.1:0-9972 GCA_045647905.1 Clostridia bacterium | reverse complement strand
GTTAATGTCGCCGTTTTCCAGCGCGGTTATTGCGGTTATTATTTTTGTTGTACTTGCCATACCCATTTGCTGATGGGCGTTGTGAGAATACAAAATGCGTCCCGATGCCGAGTCGAGCACAATTGCGCTGTGTGCCGACAGCGCAGAACACGGGACAAAAAGACTTGAAAAAACAAAAAAAGCACATAAAACAAAAGAATATATACGCTTCAAAAAACAACACCTCTTTTAATTGTATTAAAAGAGGTGTTAAGTTATTCACTTAAATATTGTTTTATGTCATCAATCATTTGTTTTGTTGTGTTGTAACCTTCGTTATGTAATGCACGGAGAATTTCGGGATTCTTTTCGGTGCGCTTAAAGCCCTTTGTGTTTTTGGGAGTTATAACAATCAGTTCTTTTTTCTCTGCAAGCTCAAATATTTTTCTTCTGGATTCGTTGTATATGCCGGCACGGTTTTTAAGTGCTTTTGGCAAATCAGGAAACTGCCTGTAAAATATTCTTGCGGCGGTTGATGCTTCGGCACTTTCTTTTTTGTAGTCCGGTTCACGGGTCAGAACAACAATCAATCTTTCGCATCCGTCATCCAAAGCCTTTTGGAACGGAATGGGGTCGCATATGCCTCCGTCCATATAAATTTCGCCGTCAATTTCTTCAGGGCTGAACATAAAAGGCAGAGCACAGCTTGCCCAGAGAATACGGATATGCTTTTCAGGATTGTGCTTTGGAATTTCAAAGTATTCTGCTGTGCAGTTTTTCATGTTTGTCAATGTTGCAATTGTTGTGCCGCTGAAGTTGTCAAAAGCATCAAAGTCATAGGGGACAAGCTCCTTTGGAATCTGACCGAATGCAAAATCACGGTTATAATAACTGCGGTTTTTGCGGTTGAACAAGTGCTTTATGCCCATATATCGTTTATCGTGCATATATTTGACCGCAAGCTCAAGGTTTCTGCCAATCTGCCCCGACACATAGCTTGTTCCGTAGGCGATTCCTGCTGAAGTGCCAATGACGTAATCGGCAATGATTTTTTCTTCAAGGAGTGCATCCATAACTCCACAGGAAAAAAGGCTTCTGCTTGCACCGCCTTCAAAAACTATTCCTAATTTCATATCTTTACCACCTTTAAGCTAAAATGTCCTCGGGAAAGGCAATGCATAAAACAAAAATGCAAAGTAGTGAAGAATACTTCCTGCCAGGACAAACAGATGCCATATTGAATGCATATACCGGGGTCTGGTCATTGCGAAAAAAGCAATTCCGCCGGTGTAGCAAATGCCGCCCACAACCATAAAGACAATTCCTGCGGTGGGGAGAGACGCAAGTGTGGGGAATCCCATAAAAACAATTGACCAGCCCATAAGCAGATACAGAACCATTGAAAGGGGCTGAAACTTTTTCATATTTATTGCCGTAAAGGTGATTCCCAGAACTGTGCAGCCTGCATTGATTCCAAAAAGAACCCAACCCATTGTGCCGCGCATCAGCGAAAGGGAAATGGGGATGTATGAGCTGAGAATCAGTATGTATATGGAGCAATGATCGAGAACCTGAAAAACATATTTTGCCTTTTTGTTTGTAATGGAGTGATAGAGCGTTGATGCAAGATACAGTATAATTAATCCTGAACCATAAAGGGAAGCGGAAACAACGCTGAGTGCATCTCCGTGGAAATATGCATAAACTATTGCAATAACGGTTCCTGCAATTGAAAGCAGTGCCCCGATTCCGTGGGATATTGCGTTTGCAATTTCTTCACCCATGCTCTGGTCGTTAATGCTCTGAGGTAAATCTTTTGATGTCATTTTCTTCATCTCCGTTAATATAGATATACTAATAATATATCAAACGCGAATCTTTGTCAAGGAAAAAAGAGGATAAATAAATGGTATAAAAAGAAAAATTTTGTTGTTATGAAAAAACATTTGCATTATAGTAAATAATGGTATATAATAAAAGAGTCAAAATAAGTTGGAGGAAGATTAAGTGAAACTCATTAAAGAATTATGGACTCTGTTTGCAGCCTTTTTCAGAATAGGCTTATTAACTTTTGGTGGTGGCTATGCTATGCTTCCTATGATTGAAAAAGAGGTTGTTGAAAAGCATAAGTGGGCAACGCTTGACGAGGTTATGGATTATTTTGCCATAAGCCAGTGCACCCCCGGTGTTATTGCTGTCAACTCGGCAACCTTTATCGGATATAAAACCAAGGGTATTTTGGGCGGGATTGTTGCAACCCTGGGTGTTATTACTCCGTCAATTATAATTATCACCCTTATTGCAACCGTTCTGAACTCTTTTTATGACAACAGGTATGTGAAGGCGGCTTTTCAGGGGATCGGGGTTGCTGTTTGTGCGGTTCTGGTTCAGGCTGTCTGGAAAATCGGAAAAGCGGGAATTGTTGATGCGTTTTCGGGAATTCTTGCGGTTGCGGCTTTTTTTGTTTCGGTATTTGTGGATGTTTCGCCGATTTTTATAATTGTTCCGGCGGGGATTCTTGGTATTGTTTTTATGACATTCAGAGAAAAGCACAAATCTGAGAACGGAGGTGCGGAATAATGCCTCAGTTTCTTTTGATGTTTATTGAATTTTTCAAGGTTGGTCTTTTTTCTGTTGGCGGAGGTTTGGCAACATTGCCCTTTTTCTTTGAGCTTTCAGGGAAATATAATTGGTTCACAATTGAGGAACTTACAAGGATGATTGCGGTTTCGGAATCGTCACCGGGACCCATCGGAGTTAATATGGCAACGTATGTGGGAAATACTTCAATGGGCATTTGGGGCGGCATTGTCACAACAATTGCTCTTGTTTTACCCAGTATTATTGTTATTCTTATTATTGCAGGAATCCTTCAGAAATTCAAGGATAACAAAACGGTCAAAAATCTTTTTTACGGTTTGAGAGCCGCAGTTGCAGGACTGCTGGCGCTTTCGGTTCTGACGGTGCTTAAAGAGAATTTCATTGTTCACGGTGCAACTGATGTTATGGCTATGCTGGACTTGAAAAAAATAGTATTGTTTGCAGTTCTTGTGTTTGGGGTTTTCAAGTTCAAAAAGCATCCCATTGTTTATATCGCAATCGGTGCGGTAGTGGGAATTTTGTTTAATTTTGGAGCCTGATGCGGTTGGTCTGTAAAAAAAACATATTTTAAATGAATTTTATTAAAAAAATAATTGTAAAATGGTGTAACTTATGATATAATTAATAATGTATTAGGTTATTTATCCGTTTGTGTGAAAAAACAAGCAGAAAGGTAGGGTAAATTTTATGGCAGTAGATGAAAAGAAAACAAATACAAATATTGATTCGGATGGCAATGTGTGCATTTCCGATGATGTAATTGCAACAATTGCTTCAATTGCAACAAAAACCGTTGACGGGGTTTTTGAAATGGCAGGTTCCATAACCGGAGGTTTTGTTGAGTTGTTCGGCAAGAAAAATCCGTCAAAAGGCGTAAAGGTTTCAATTACGGACAATGATGTTGCCATTGATATAGATGTTGTGGTTAAATTTGGTGTGAAGATTCCGGATGTTGCGGAAGAAGTTCAGGAGAAGGTAAAAAATGAAGTTGAAGCAATGACAGGGCTTAATGTTGTTGCTGTTAATGTTAATGTTGAAGGTATTCGGATTTCAAGCAAAGTTGATGAAAATGCCGAAGACGGTTTTGATGCTGAAGGTGCAGAAAGCGAAGAATAGTTTTTTCAGCTTAGGATATACAAATTACAAAAGATTTAGATGAGGTTATGATATGAACAGAACAAAAGCCAGAGAATATGCGTTTATTTTGCTTTTTGAATACAAATTTCAACCCAACGAAATTCAGTCAATACTGACGGATTTTATTGAGGAATATAACCCCGATACTCAGCAGGAGTATATTGAAAAGGTGGTCAATGGTACTGTTGAAAAGATTGATGAGATTGACAGTATAATTGACAGCGTTTCAAATGACTGGAAGGTTGAAAGAATCTCATGTGTCAGCATTGCCGTGCTGAGACTTGCTGTATTTGAAATTAAGTTTTGTGAAGATATTCCGTCGGCTGTTTCCATAAACGAAGCGGTTGCTTTGGCAAAGAAGTATGAGGGAGAGGATGCTGCTCCTTTTGTCAACGGAATACTGGGAAAAATCAGCGGAGAGTAGGTGTCGGTGATGGACGGTGAATTGTTTCTGGGAATTGACACCAGTTGCTACACAACTTCTGTTGCTGCATACTTTAACGATAAGATGATTCACGTCAAGAAAATGCTTGATGTCAAAGAGGGCGAATGCGGGCTGAGACAGTCTGAAGCCCTCTTTCAGCATATAAAAAACCTTCCTGTTTTGTTTGAGGACATAAAAAACAGTGTTAACCCAAAGAGCTTTGAAAAAATTACGGTTGCTGTGAGCGCAAAGCCAAGGTCGGTTGAAGGTTCGTATATGCCGGTTTTTCTTGCAGGACAATCCTTTGCAAGAACAGTTTCGGCTGTGCTGGGGGCACGATATATTGAAACGTCACATCAGGACGGGCATATTATGGCGGCAATATATTCTTGCAAGAAGTACAGCATATGCGACGAACCCTTTCTTACATATCATTTGTCGGGTGGAACAACAGAACTTCTGCTTGTGAAAAAGGTCGGAAATATATTTGAATGTGAGCTTGTTGGCGGCACAAAGGATTTGCCTGCGGGACAGTTTATTGACAGGGTGGGCGTAAAGCTCGGAATGTCTTTCCCTTGCGGAAAGTTTCTTGATTATTCCGCCATGAATTATCAGGGCGAAAAGCCCAAAATCCAGACTTGCGTAAAGGATGGGTTTATCAATTTTTCCGGTGAGGAAACACGGTACAGCCGTATGTGTGAACAAGGCGAAGACAGCGGAAAAATTGCATACAGCGTTTTGAAGTGTATTGCGGCATCTGTAAAAAAGTCAATAACAGATGCAAGGAATAAGTATAATGTGAAGAATGTTCTCATGGTTGGCGGTGTGTCTTCATCAAAGATGCTTCGTGAAGAATTTTCGGATATGCCAAATGTGTATTTTGCAGAGCCTGAGTTGAGTACCGATAATGCTGTGGGAGTGTGTATGATAGGTGCAAAATGGAAAGATTAGCGTATGATGAAATGATTCTGACGGTTGGACAGCTTAATCTGTTTATAAAGGATATTTTCAATCAGATTCCTATGCTGAACAACGTGAGAATAAAAGGTGAAATTTCAAATTTCAAGCATCATTCTTCGGGGCATATGTATATGTCGCTGAAGGATGAAACAGGTGTTTTGCGTGCGGTGATGTTCAGGTCTGCCGCATTAACGCTGGATTTCAAGCCCGAAAATGGTATGCAGGTTATTGCTCAGGGCAGGGTCAGCGTTTATGAACGTGACGGTCAGTATCAGCTTTATATAAATTCAATGAGTCAGGATGGAAAGGGCAACCTTTTTGAACAATTTGAAAAGCTCAAGAAAAAACTGGAAGCCGAAGGTTTGTTTGACCTGAGTGCAAAAAAAGCTATTCCGGAATTCCCCAAAAAGATTGGTATAGCAACGGCACCCACGGGGGCGGCTGTGCGTGACATAATAAACATCCTTTCGCGGCGGTTTCCATATGCGGATATTTTCCTTTATCCTGTGCTTGTTCAAGGCGAAGGTGCGGCTGAAAGTGTTTGCAATGCGATAAAATATTTCAATGCGACTTCGTCTGCCGATGTGTTGATTATCGGCAGAGGCGGAGGTTCAATGGAAGACCTTTGGGCATTCAACGAAGAAATCCTTGCAAGGGAAATTTTCAAAAGCGACATACCCATAATTTCGGCAGTTGGGCATGAAACTGATTTCACGATTGCCGATTTTGTTGCGGATTTAAGAGCACCAACCCCCTCGGCTGCAGCCGAGCTTGCAGTTCCTTCGGTTGTGGAGCTTTCTGAAAGGGTTCAGAGCTTTGCGCAACGTATGAAGAAGGCATCGGCGGGACTTGTGGAACGGAGTCATTTGAGATTAAAACTATACAGCGAGAAACAGGTGCTTGCTGATCCTTTGTTTAAGATAAATGAAAAAGGTATTCAGCTTGATAATGCATATCGGATGTTTGAAAATGCTGTTAAAAATGTATTGAGTGAAAAGAACAGGAATTTGAGCATTGCTGTATCTCAGCTTGACGGATTAAGTCCGCTGAATACATTGAAAAGAGGTTTTTCTGTTGCCAAAACAGAAGAAGGCAAGGTTATAAAATGTGTGAAAGATGTTAAGTCGGGCGACGGTATTTCGATTGTTGTTTCGGACGGCGAAATACGTGCTGTGGCAGAATGACGGAGGAAAAAATGTCAGAAAAGAAAATTACCTTTGAAGAAAATCTCAAAGAACTTGAAATAATAGTAAAAAAACTGGAAAGCGGAGAAACCTCTCTTGATGAAATGCTCAGTCTTTTTGAACAGGGAATTTCAAAAACAAGGGAGTGTAACGAGCAACTCAGAAATGCAGAACAAAAGATAAGCATTCTGATGAAAAATGCGTTGGGAGAAATTGAAGAAAAGCCTTTTGCGGCAGAATAATGAGGAGAGCAAATGGAGTTTGAAAGACAACTGAAAGAGTATGTAAATAAGGTTAATGCAGAGCTTGAAAGAGTGTTTTGCGAAAAGGAATGTTACCAGCGTGTGGTATATGATGCAATGGGATACAGCATAACAGCAGGTGGAAAACGCCTGCGACCGGTTTTGTCCCTTGCAATATGTGATATGCTGGACGGTTGCCCGGAGGATGCTTTGCGCTTTGGTGTTGCCGTTGAACATATTCATACTTATTCGCTTATTCATGATGACCTTCCTTGTATGGATAATGATGATTTGAGACGAGGGATGCCAACTTGTCATAAAAAGTTTGGTGAAGCAAATGCTTTGCTCGCAGGTGATGGTTTGCTGACGGGTGCCTTTGAGTATCTTTCTGATTTTTCTATGTATAAGTCAGCGTCACCAGGTACGGTAATAAGAGTGATTTCCGAGATTGCAAAGGCTGCAGGCTGTGACGGGATGATAGGTGGTCAGGTTGTTGACCTTGATTGTGAAGGTAAGTCTGATGTAAGTGAAGATGTGCTGAATTATCTTCACCAAAGAAAGACCGGTGCTTTAATCAGAGTGTCGGCAGTTGTTGGAGCTTTGGCGGCGAATGCAAATGATGAGGTTGTTGATGCAGTTGGTGAGTTTGCCCAAAAGCTGGGTCTTGCCTTTCAGATTAGAGATGATATTCTTGATTGCATCGGTGACGAAGCTGTTTTGGGAAAACCCATAGGCAGCGATGCTGAAAACGGAAAAACAACCTATGTAACTCTTCTGGGAATTGAAGGAGCAATGAAAAAAGCCGACAGCATAACGGCTGATGCCATAAGAATTATTGAAAAATTTGGTGAAAAATCAGATTTTGTGAAAAAACTTGCTTTATACCTTCTTGACAGAAATAACTAAGTTGGTATATAATATTTTTTTAGACAGCACAGACTTTTTTGGTCTGCTTATATATAATATTGAAGAAAGGGATGTGTTAAGATGATTAATGTAACACTAAAGAGCGGAGACGCAAAAAGTTTCGAAAAGGGTACAAGCCTTATTGAAATGGCAAAGGCAATTAGTGAAGGCCTTGCACGTGTAATTCTTGCAGGAGAGGTTGACGGGGTTGTTCATGGCCTTGATTATGCCCCTGAAACAGATTGCACTGTGAACTTCCTCACGTTTGATGATGAAGAAGGAAAGAAGGTTTACCGCCATACCACATCTCATATTCTGGCACAGGCTGTAAAGCGTGTATATCCAAATGCAAAGCTGGCAATCGGTCCTGCCATTGATGACGGTTTTTATTATGATTTCGATTTTGAAACACCAATTGCAAATTCAGACCTTGAAAAGCTCGAAGCTGAAATGAAAAAGATTATAAAGGAAGATTTGAAGCTGGAAAGATTTGAACTTCCCAGAGCTGAGGCACTTAAATTAATGGAAGAAAAGGGCGAGGAATATAAGGTTGAATTAATCAACGATCTTCCGGAGGATGCAATTATTTCATTTTATAAGCAGGGTGATTTTGTTGACCTTTGTGCAGGTCCTCATCTTTTGTCAACAGGCAAAATAAAAGCAATTAAGCTTCAGTATACTGCAGGTGCATACTGGAGAGGTAATGAAAATAACAAAATGCTCACAAGAATTTACGGTACTGCTTTCTCCAAGAAGGCTGACCTTGACGAGCATCTTGAAAGACTTGAAGAAGCAAAGAAAAGAGACCACAATAAACTTGGCCGTGAACTTGAAATCTTTACAACCGTTGACAGTATTGGTCAGGGTCTTCCCATATTGCTTCCAAAGGGTGCAAAGATAATTCAGATTCTCCAGAGATTTGTTGAAGACCATGAAGACAAAAACGGTTGGGTAAGAACCAAGACTCCATATATGGCAAAGAGCGACCTGTATAAGATTTCGGGACACTGGGATCATTATCAGGATGGTATGTTTGTGATGGGCGATGAAGAAAAGGATAAGGAAGTTTTTGCACTCCGTCCCATGACTTGTCCCTTCCAGTATCAGGCATACCTCAACAGAATGAGAAGTTACCGTGATCTTCCTTTGAGATACGGTGAAACGTCAACTCTTTTCAGAAATGAAGCATCGGGCGAAATGCACGGTCTTATCCGTGTTCGTCAGTTCACAATTTCCGAAGGTCATTTGATGTGCCGTCCTGACCAGCTTGAAGAAGAATTCAAAAAGTGTCTTGAAATGGCGATTTATATGCTCAAAACTCTCGGACTTTATGAAGATGTGTCATACAGATTCTCACAGTGGGATCCTGATGACAAAGATAAATACATCGGAACAGAAGAACAGTGGAATGAAGCTCAGGATACAATGAAGAAGATTCTTGATCATCTTGAACTTCCTTATAAGATTGGTGTTGGCGAAGCTGCGTTCTACGGTCCAAACCTTGATATTCAGATTAAGAATGTATTCGGCAAGGAAGATACTCTTATTACAATTCAGATTGTCCAGATGCTTGCCGAGAAGTTTGGTATGGAATATATAGATAAGGATGGAAGTAAAAAGAATCCTTATATCATCCACAGAACATCAATCGGATGTTATGAAAGAACACTTGCGCTCCTTATTGAAAAATATGCAGGTGCTTTCCCTGCATGGCTGGCACCAACTCAGGTGAAGATTCTGCCTATTTCTGAAAACTTCAGAGATTATGCGGATACCGTATACGATAAGTTGAGAGATGCGGGCTTCCGTGTTGAGGTTGACGACAGAAACGAAAAGATTGGTTACAAGATTCGTGAAGCTCAGCTCGAAAAGATTCCTTATATGATAATTGCCGGCGAAAAGGAAATGAACGAAGGAACTGTTTCTGTACGTTCAAGAAAGAATGGCGATCTTGGAGCAATGTCTGTTGAAAACTTTGTAAAAATGCTTTCTGAAGAGGTAGAAAACAAGGTAATCTAAGATTTTTTTCAGTGAAAAACTGCGGTGTGACGGGCTTTTTCGTTGCACCGCAAATTTTTTTTTAAAAATTTTGAAAAAAAGTGTTGACAAATGAAAAAGTTTGTGGTAATATAAACGAGTTGTGCCGAACAAAGCGGTTGTCAAAAAAAGGTTTTGAAAAATTTTTAAAAAATTTAAAAAAAACTCTTGA
Organism: Clostridia bacterium; assembly: GCA_045647905.1. Taxonomy (GTDB): domain Bacteria; phylum Bacillota; class Clostridia; order Monoglobales; family Monoglobaceae; genus SIG440. The sequence continues at coordinate 330 of JAZRMZ010000050.1, read as the reverse complement.
CAAATGCAAAAAGGTATGATACAATAGCAAAGCTCCTCAACGAGAGGAAGCGATGATGTTTGAAAAGTACACAGTGAGAAAAGCGGTAATATTAAAGTACAAGAGTACAATATTACGACAATTGCACAAGGTTTATTGACCTTGTCAATTCCTTAAGTGAAAAGTTTTAGCGAACTTTACAAAACGTTGGTATTCAAAATTGAGCTAATCAATTTTCGGAAATTTTTTCGAGAGTTTGATCCTGGCTCAGGACGAACGCTGGCGGCGTGCCTAACACATGCAAGTCGAGCGAGAATCTTTTAGAAGATCCCTTCGGGGTGAATTTAAAAG
>JAZRMZ010000049.1:0-7559 GCA_045647905.1 Clostridia bacterium | reverse complement strand
ATCCCCTATTCTCCCGAACTGGATACCCATTATAATTCAGCAATTGAAATTTTTCAAAGCAAAGGTCACGAAATCCTTGACTTTGAAAAACTGAACATATATACATATATGAAAAAAGACCTTGCAAAAATCCGTGACGAAATTTCAAGGGATGAACAAAACATTCTCTATTGTTATTTTCTGAACTCAGTTCTTAAAACAGATGATATGAAGCTGATAGAAGCGGTATGTTCACCAAAAGCCTCAGCAAAAAGCGAAATTTTTGACTCTCTGCCCTTATTTTCTCTCCTTTACCAAATCCCCTCCATGCGCAAAGGACTTGAAGAAAAAGGCATCCCCCAAGACATAATTGACGCAACCTGCAATATGTTTGAGAATCAGGTTCAGGATCACATCAACCTTTACGGACGCTATGGCGTGTCCACCTATGTTCTGTGGCTTTGGTTGTTCACAAAAAACAGAATCATTCGTGTGAATCGCTTCAATATTGAAATAACAACCTTTAAAGAAACTTGTGCATATCTTGAAAACAATAAACTTTCAGTTATTTCAGCAAACGACAACAGTATACAGCTTCCTTCGGGTGCAGAAATTATCGCAAAGGAAGGCGACAGGATAATCAGTGTGCATATCCCCGCAGGAGGCAGTCTTGATTTTGACCAAAACACAGCCGATTTGAAACGTGCCTCCGAAATCGTCACAAAGTACTTCGGCGAATTCAAGCTGTTTTATTGCAGCAGTTGGCTTCTTGAACCTGCAATTGAAAAAATAATGGGCAAGGAAACAAATCTGACACGCTTTGCAAACAGATTCACCCGTTATTACACCTCAGACAACGCCAAAGATGTTTTCCACTATCTGTACCTCACACCCGACACCGAAAACATTGATATTCTTCCTGAAGACACATCAATGCGAAAACTGATAAAAGAACACCTTCTGTCAGGAGGAAAAATCCTGAGCCATAAGGGTATATTCCTTGAGAGTGATTTACATTAAGAATCAACAAGAAGGTGCTGTAGCACAATGATTTTTTCGGGACGGCCTAAAGGTCGTCCCCTACATATATTATATACATATTACATACGTGATACAATTTGTAGGGTTCGGCGGTTTCCGACGAACCGTTCTTTTTCATTTTGCTACAACCCCTTCCCACTTTTTCACAAAACTCTTTTTAATTCTGCTCCTTTTTGAACAAAATCGGCAGCTTTACCTTGCTGTATTCCTCCTTGATTTTTTTGTCTTTAACAACCAGGTCCGAAAGATATATGCACTCTGCAAACATATCGTTCATGGTGGTTGCGGAGGATGTGCTGAAAGCACTTATGTCAAGACGCTTCAGCGATGAACATTTTTTAAACATCTCATTCATTGATATAACCTTTGATGTATCAAAATTGCTTAAATTCAACCCCGTGATTGTTCTGCAATCCAAGAACATATCGGTCATATCCATAACATTTTTTGTGTCAAACATACTCAAATCAAGACTTTCAAGTTTGCGGCAGTTTTCAAACATACTGCTCATATCTTGCACATCGTCGGTGTGGAATGCTGTTCCAAACTTGATTTCGGTCAGGTTTGTGTAATTGTAGAACAACGCCTTTGCCGAAGATTTGCCGTTTACACCGCCGTTTGCTCCCACAAACAGCTTCTTTCCCACAACCCATGCCATAACCGACTTATTTTTAGCTTCCGAAACATCCCATGCATCCGCTCCCATTTTTTCCAGAGAGTCACAAAACTCAACAGATGTTATGTCCGCCCTATTATATTTTTCACTGCCAAAAACGCTCTTTGCCGTTTCGTCTCTCTGCCAACCCTTCAAAACATTCTTCTTCCATGCATCGGGTGACATTTTGACAGAGGTTTGGTTTTCTTCGTCTTCTGTATCTGATGCTGTCATATACGTTGTTTCCGTATCTTCAGGGGGTTTTGGCTGACTTTGCACATCATCCGACTTAAAAACAAAGCTATAAAGCAAAACTGCTATCACAGCACAAACAGCAATTACCGCCACGGCAATTCCCGATTTTTTCACACTTTTTTTTGTTGCTTTCTCAGGCAAAACAGCCTTAATTTCCATAATTCCCGCACTTGAAAGCGCTGATACCAACTCGTGTATATCAGCAAATCTGTCACGGGCATCAACTGCCGTCATCTTTCTTATAATTTCAGCAACATCACCTGACAGAAGTGATACATCAATGTCAGCCTCATTCACCATCTCACCGGACACTCTGAGAATGGCAGGAGCAAGAAGCCTTCCGGTGAGCATATAATACCAGACAACACCCAGTGAATAAATATCCGCCTGTGAACCAATGTTTTTATTGCTCACAAGCTGTTCAATGGGAGCAAAGCTGTTTGAGTGGCTGATTGTCTGTTCAGAGCTGTAATCAACGCAGGCAAAAGCCCCGTGATGATAACCCGTAAGACGAATATTTCCGTCACAAATCACAATATTTTCGGGACGGATATTCCCATGCACAGCACCGCATGAATGTATCTTCATCAATGCTTCGATTACGCTTTTCACCACCAAATTTGCTTCATTTACCGAAAGCATTCCATGATTTTTGCTTATTTTTTCAGAAAGCAAAACCGCACCTGAAGGATACTCCGAAACCATATACAAGGTGTTGTTTTCTTCAAACATCTCACGGATTTCCATACCAAAATCAGAATCATCAAACCTCTGAGCTGTGTGTCCGGCAGTATAGAAATTCCGAAAAATTGTTTTCAATTCATTCTGCGCACTGCCCGAAGCCAAATCGACTGTGAGCTTTTTGTCGGTTCTTTTGCAGGAATCGCCCTCTGGAAAAAGCTCTCTGACAAATACCGACTCATTTTTTTCGGTATCATAGGCAGTATAAAAATAATAGCTGTTGTCATAATACATACATCTGCCAACAATATATCTGCCCTTCAGAACCGTTTCAAACGGAAGTGCTCCGGATATTTTTTCAATACCTCTTATCTTACATTCTTCGCACACATTCTGCCCATCGGTAATCTGCTTCAGGCAAACGGAACAAAGATTTTTTCCGTTAAATATCATTTTGTATCCTCCTTAACCACAACGCAACGCCGCTGTGACCGTAAACCCTGTATTCTATACTTCCCTTCTCAAGAAGAGGCTTTAGGTAATCAATGCAGATTGCATAGTCATCAGTATTCAACTGAAACCGGTCAATATACGAAAATGCAACAACACCGATAACTGCATTTGTTTCTTCCGAAACAGCAGAACCACATCCATAATATATTATACCCCTACATTTAATCACAGTCAACCGTTTTGCAACATATTCTGCCCATTTTTCCATAAAAAGCAAGCAGAAATTCCCGCCACTTCAATGACAAAAAAGAATATTGTTTGACAAACCACACTTATTTTTGTATAATATAGAATGGAGTATTATGAAAACAGGAGAAGCAAAATGAGTATTCTAAATGCAGAAAATATAACACACAGCTTTGGCGGCAGACAAATTCTTGAGGATGCATCCTTCAGACTTCTGAAGGGTGAACATATCGGGCTTATCGGAGCAAACGGCGAGGGAAAGTCAACCTTTCTGAAAATTATAACAGGTGAACTCCAGCCCGACAGCGGAACAGTTGAATGGTGTCGCCACATAACATACGGCTACCTTGACCAGTATTCCAGTCTTGAAAAGGGCAAAACCATTATGGACGTCCTCAGGGACGCATTTTCGCATCTCAGCGACCTGGAGGCGGAAATGATTGGAATTTACGACAAAATGGCAGAGGCAACCGAAGACGAAATGACAAAAATGATGGAAGACGTTGGCGAAATGCAGGAAATCCTTGACTCTTCAGGCTATTACACCATTGACACCAAAATTTCGGAATACGCAAACGGTCTGGGTCTTGGTGAAATCGGACTTGACAAAGACGTTTCGGAACTGAGCGGCGGTCAGCGTGCAAAGGTTCTCCTCGCAAAGGTTCTTCTTGAGAATCCGATGATTCTTATTCTGGACGAGCCCACAAACTTTCTTGACGAAAACCACATAAACTGGCTGACAAACTTCCTTCAGAACTACGAAAACGCCTTTATTCTTGTATCCCACGACATACCATTCCTCACCAACGTAACAAACGTGATTTATCATCTCGAAAACACAATTCTCACCCGGTACAAAGGGACATACAATGACTTTTTGAGGATGTACGACATTCAGAAGCAGCAGGTTGAGCAGGCATACAAAAAACAGCAAAAGAAGATTGCCGACCTTGAGGAATTTGTGGCAAAGAATAAGGCAAGAGCCGCAACGGCAACCCTTGCCCGTTCACGGCAAAAGGAGCTTGACAAAATGGACAGAATCAGCCTTGCTCCCGAAAAAGTGAAGCCCACCTTCAACTTCCAGACCGACCGTGCTCCCGGCAGAATTGTGATTTCCGCAAAGAATCTGGTTATCGGCTATGATTCGCCACTGACAAAGAAAATAGACCTTCAAATTGAACGAAATCAGAAAATCGCAATCAAAGGTGTGAACGGTCTTGGCAAATCCACCCTTCTCAAAACTCTGCTCAGGCTTATCAAGCCCATTGAGGGCGAAATTGAACATGACCAGTTTCTGAACGTGGGTTACTTTGAGCAGGAAGAAAGTGCTTCCGACAAAACGGCACTTCAGGAGTTCTGGGACGAGTTTCCTGCTCTCACCAACGCCGAAGCCCGTGCCGCTCTGGCAAAATGCGGTCTCACCACCGAGCATATCACCTCACAGATGAAGGTGCTGTCGGGCGGCGAAAATGCAAAGGTACGCCTTTGCAAAATAATGCAAAGTCCGGCAAATCTTCTTGTTCTTGACGAACCCACAAACCATCTGGATGTTGATGCAAAGGCAGAGCTTGCAAGGGCAGTTAAGGAATTCAAGGGAACGGTGCTTCTTGTAAGCCACGAACCCGAATTTTACAGCGATGTATGTGACGAGATATGGGATGTTTCCCACTGGAGTACAAAAATCGTATAAATAAGGATGTAAAAGCAATGAAAAAAATACTAATAGCACTAATTGCGTTAATAATAGTATCAACCGCCTCCGTCTTTGCCGCCGACCCTGACATTGCCATACTCAAACCCATTGGCGAACCAAGCGAGTCGGGTTATCAGGCATACGGAATGTTTGACTCTGAGGGAAACCGTATTGAGCCGGCACAAAGAACTCCGCAGATTTCCCTCTTTTCTCTTATTCCCGAAAAATATGATTCCCGTGACTATGGCTATATATCACCAATCCGAAATCAGGGACAATTCGGCACCTGCTGGGCACACGCCTTTGTTGCCTGTGCCGAAGCCAATATGATAAAAAAAGGTTATGAAGAAAACTTCAACAACTATTCCGAGCTTCACCTTGCATATTTCTATCACAAGCGCAACGAAGCTCAGGGCGACGGAGAGGACGACTTTGATATATCCGAAAATGAGAATGACCCTCAATACGGCTATTTCGGCGGCGGCAACGGAACATATGCGGCACAATTTGCCGAAAACTTCCAGGCACTTGCAGTTGAATCGGACTTTCCATATTCAATGATAAGCAATTCAGCAGACTTTTCCATTGACGAAAAATACCGCAACCATTCCGACGTACATATGGTTGACTGCGGCAAAATCCTTAATGCCGAGGATGCCAAAAAGGCAATCATGGAATACGGAGCAATTTCCGTTGGCTATGCAAGCCTGAATGGCTATATTTCCGAGGATGCGGCATACTATCAAAACATATACGATGTCACCAATCACGAGGTTGCGGTTATTGGCTGGGACGATAGCTTCCCCGTTGAAAAATTTAATCAAAACTGCCGCCCCCAAAACCCCGGTGCATGGCTTGTAAAGAACAGCTACGGCAAAACATACGGTGATTTTGGTTATATGTGGCTTTCCTACGAAGACCCGTCAATTGCTTTGGGAAACTATTACGAATTCGAGCCCATTGGTGATGAAAACAAAGTTCATACATATAACGGGGGTATTGCTGACCTGATGTGGAATATTAAGAAATCCGCCAATATCTTTCAGGCAGAGGAAGACCAGACCGTATATGCCGTAAGCTTTGATTCAATAACAAACACAGTAATTCCCGAAAACTATGAAATCAGCATCTATGTATCAAATTCCAAGCCCTCGAACCCCGAATCGGGAACACGCAAAGCAAAGCTCAGCGGAAATATTGACCGTGACGGTTTTCACAAAATTGAGCTTGACACTCCAATTCAACTGACATCAGGACAATATCTCTCGGTTGTGGTGAGCCAAACCAATTCCGCAGGTAAAAATGCCGCAAATATTTTTGAATCAGGCGACAATTTCACCTCCCGCAAAGGCGAAAGCTATGCCTATACCAACAACAAATGGGTGAATACATATAATTATACTATCAGCGGCTATAAAATAAAAAACTCAACAATCAAAGCATACTACAAAACCAACACCGCAACAGTCACCTTCAACACCCGTGAAGCAGAGCACTTTGATTCTGTGACCGTCAACGTGGGTGAATGTGCGCTTCAACCCCAAGATCCCCAAAGACAGGGTTTTGAGTTTTTGGGCTGGTACAGCAACAACACCGTAACCGACCAATGGGATTTTTCCACTCCCATAACTCACGACACGGTGCTTTTTGCAAAATGGTCAGAACCCGAAGATGTTGACACAAAAATCAGGTCTGAAATTTTCGGTGGCAGCTATGGTCCCACAATCAGAATAAATGCCGAGAACGCCAAAGACTTTATCCTATATTTCATAAATGACAAAAAATTCTACACATACAGCTCAGACAGATTATCATCGTGGTTATCCTTTACCTTCCCCACAGGGGAATATTCAGTTTTTGCCGATGTAACGGGCATCAACGGTGAAGAAATCACTTCAAATACCGAAACATTTATAGTCACTGACAAAACGGCAATAAGCGTCCACGAAGGTTTTCTCAATCTCATAAATCTTCCCGATGAGGGTGCAGATTTATACGTTGCCCAGTACGACGACCAAGGGAGATTTATTGCGGTAAAAAAACAAACCGTCACAAGCCCGAACAATAACAGCGGAAACGCACCAACCCATTACAGCAATCCACGCTTTTTCCTATGGAGTCTGAACGGAACAACACCCCTGTGCGAAGCGGTTGAATAACCCCCCAATTGTCATGCTGAGCTTGTCGAAGCATCTTTTGCCGTCATTTTCTGCCGAAAATGCCACCTTTCCCAAAGGTAGAGGCTCTCCTCGGGGAGAGCTGTCACAAAGTGACTGAGAGGGGTCATGCTGCCGAAACGTTAAGAAAAGGTGCTTGCAGCACCTTTTTAGTGAAGGATTGAAAAATGTGAGAACATTTTTCCGTTAAAAAGAAAGCTGACAGGCTTTCTTCAATTATTTTATCGAAGCATCTCCGTTGTCATGCTGAGCTTGTCGAAGCATCTTACCAAAGATTCTTCACTACGTTTAGAATGACCCGGAAATCGTTCAGAATGACCACATTCCCACAAGGCTCTCCCCACGTGCTGGAGTATTAAGCAAACACGCCTGTGACGTG
>JAZRMZ010000048.1:0-8261 GCA_045647905.1 Clostridia bacterium | reverse complement strand
CAAATGCCGGTACTGAAATGTGGGTCAACTGGGACGAGAATGCAATCCGTGAGGATTTGAACATATTGGGAGCAAACGGCGTTGAATATTTGCGTGTCTTCCCCAATTGGCGAGATTTTCAGCCCGTTGTGAAAATGTACGGCTGGAGCGGGGTTTTCAAAGAATACCGTATGAAAAAGGATGAGCTTCCGTCTAATCCGTATTTTCTTGATGAGGAGATGCTGGACAAGTTTGACAAATTCTGTGATATATGCAGTGAATATAATATGAAGCTGATTGTGGGGCTTTTGACGGGCTGGATGAGCGGTAGACTGTTTATTCCCCAGGCTCTGAATGACAGAAATTTGTTCACCGACCCCGTTGCGCTGATGTTTGAACAAAAGTTTATAAAGGGCTTTGTTTCACGGTTTAAAGATAAAGAAAATATTTATGCATGGAATCTTGGAAATGAGTGCAACTGTCTGTCAATGATTCCGAATATTGACGGGGTGGAGGCTTGTGATGTGAGCACAAGCTGGACTCAGATTGTGACAAATGCCATAAAGGCTGCTGACAGCACACGTCCTGTGATTTCTGGGATGGCAAGTCTTGGACCTGAAAGGACAAAAACTGCATGGAACTTGCAGGAACACGGGGAATGTGTTGATATGATGACAACACATCCATATGCATATTTTCATCCCCACAGCTCAAATGATTATTATTCTTCAATTCGCACGACTCTGCACGCAACGGCTGAGACGAGATATTATGCCGACATTTCAAAAAAGCCTTGTCTGGTTGAAGAAATCGGAACTTTGGGCAACTCTCTTTGCTGTGATGATGTGGCAAGTGATTTTATGAACGTAAATCTTTATTCAAACTGGGCAAACGGCAACAACGGTTTTTTGTGGTGGTGTGCAAACGAGCAGAATGAGCTGAAAACTCCTCCTTACACATGGGGAATGCTTGAAGTGGAGCTTGGAATGATTTCGGCAGACAGAAAGCCCAAATCCTATCTGAAAAAAATGAAGGAATTTTCGGAATTTTTAAAATCCCTTGATTTTGAGCTTCCGTCGGCAACATACGATGCAGTTTGTATAATCCCCGAAGGTTATGCTCAATGGGATGCATGGGGTGTTGCATTTTCGGCATATATTCTTGCAAAGCAGGCAAAAATTAATCTGAAATTTACATACTGCAACGATGAATTGCCCGATGCAAAAACCTATATCCTGCCCTCAATGAAGCCTGATTATCCCACTTTGAAATTTTATGAACTCAGGGAAAAGGTGAAGCAGGGGGCAACCCTTTATATTTCCAATAATTGCGGATTCATGCAAGGGTTTAAGGAGTTTACGGGAGTTGAAATTATAGACTCTGCAAACACTCCCGATGTTGCGGAATTTACATTTAAGGGAATTGATTTCAGGTTCAGAACCCTCAAACGGTATAAAACAAAAGCCGCAGGTGCAGAAGTGCTGGCGTATGATAAAGAGGGTAATGTTGTAATCTCAAGGCATAAATACGGAAAAGGGAAAGTCAATCTTGTGAATATTCCCATAGAAGCAAATAAAATGGACGAATTTGACGCATTTTCCGATTCTTCATATTTGATTTATGATGAATTGCTTGGGGAATGCAAAAAGGAACACATAGTTTCATCGGATAACCCCAATCTCTGCATAACACAGCACATTAATGGTGACAGCTGTTATATTGTTGTTATTAATCATTCGGTTGAAACCCAGCATATAAATTTGAAAATAAAGGATGGTTACAGCGTTGAAAAGGTGTATAAGGGTGACACAAAAATGGTTAAACCCTTTGATGCTGCTGTGTTGAAGGTTGTCAAGCTTTGACAGCAGAATTAATTTAAAGACCTTGATGCGGTAAAAAAGCAGAGTGTTTTGGTTTAAAAGAACAAATATCAGTAAGAATAAAGACAAAAAAGCATATTGTTTTTATGTAATAATTGTTATAAAATGAATGTGTTGATAAAAAACAATACAGAAAGACTAAGACACAGGTGGGGTAAAAATGTATAAATTTATTTTTGTTGATGATGAAAGAGCAATAGCAGACGGATTTCGGGAACTGATAAACTGGGAAGAACTGGGCTTTGAATGTGTTGGCAGTTTTTATTCGGGAACAGATGCTGTGTCTTTTTTGGAAACGAACCGGGTTGATATGGTTGTCACGGATATATCCATGCCGGATATGAGCGGCGTTGAGCTCAGTCGTCATATCTTTGAAAACTGGCCTTCGGTGATGATTGTTTTTCTGAGTGCATACAATGAAATTGATTATGCCAAGGAAGGAATGCGTTATAATGTGCGTTTTTATCTGAACAAGCCCCTCACGGGAAAGCAGCTTAAAAGAGAATTTGCAGACATCAGGGAGTATCTTGACGGTGAGAAGCTTAAAAATAATTTTGCAGAGACGTCAATTTACAAGGGGTATTTCAACGGACTTGTGGGAAAAACCATCAGTAGTGATATGTATGATTTTGAAGGCTGTGGTTTCTTTCTTTTTGAACTGAATATTTGTGATACGCCTGCTTCGGAAAAGCTTCTTCGGGCATTATACACCATCTTTTCCCTGACCTACAAAAAGGTGAGCTTCTGCACTTTGGGGAATGTGGGAAATATGTATGAGGTGTTGATTTTTTCCAGAGATGAAATTGCGGAAGAATGGCCGGAAAAGTATGTTGAAGGTGTTAAGGACTGCCTTGATGTTGAGATAGAGATAAAGAATATAAGGAAGTTTGACAACATCGGGATGCTTGAGGATTATTACAGGACGGAAAATGTTATTGTGGTAGAAAGCACCTCCAAAGCGGAAAATGCAGTTGTCACAAATGCGGTTACCTTCATAGAAAATAATCTTTCAGAGCCATTGAGCCTCGAAATTGTTGCAAAGGAATGCTTTGTTTCCACGGCGTGGTTGTCACGGCTGTTTAAGTGGCATATGGGTGAGAACATAAGTGCTTATATTTTGCGGAAGCGTATTGATATGGCAAAGGATTTGCTTATTAAAACAGAAATGCCGGCGCACGAGATTGCGGAAAAAGTGGGGATGAGAAATTTACCGCATTTTTATTCCATTTTGAAAAAGGATACGGGAATGACTCCAAAAGAGTTCAGAATAAAGAAAAGAGGTTAATTTGGTGGTGAGGTCATGAATCGTACAAACAGAAAGGTCAGAAGATTGTTTTTTGCGAATGCAGCCATGATTATTGTTCCTGCTATAATTGTTTTTGCAATTATGCTTTTTCTCATATACAATCTGTCTGCTGAAAAGAATATTGACCGAATAACTTTTGAGGCGAATGATGCCACGACGCACAGACTGGCTCTTGCTGACAGAGTTTTTTTTGATGTTGACAGACAGATGGAAGAACTGCGGAAAAGTGTGGCGGTGCAGAATCTTTATACCTCAGAAGACCTGTACGGTGATATGAACTGGTTCAGGCAGATTGTAACGGAGTTTTATGGTACGGCGGATAATATGCTGGTGGCATCTTCTCTGGCGTCTTTCGTTGCTGTGTATGCAGAAGAAAATGATTATGTACTGCAACGTGCCCTGAACACTGAGACAAAGTACATTGATGAATTGGCGAAACGAATAAAAGCAGATAAGGTATATCGGATGTACGGCCGTGAACGTATAAAGGGTGTGGAACATCTGATTGTGACAAAAGGGATATGGGATAACGGTGAGTTTGTCGGTGCTGTGGTTTATGGAATATATTATGATGAGCTGATTGACTTTCTTGATGCAAAACAAGCCAACCTGATGGGAATGAAGCTCACCGATGAGCTGGGCTACAGCGTGATTGATACGTTGCCTTCCAATACGGAGGGAAGACAATTTATCAAGACTGAAGAGGTCAATGAAAAAAGCTACAGGATTGAATGTTATACCGACATCAGCGATGAGTTTAAAATAATGAACATTTTTTCGCCCGGTGTAATTACGCTTGTTTTTGTTATATTTGTCCTTTTGATTGTTATTACCACTGTTGCTTGTCTGAAAATTTATGTTCCCTTTGAACGTGCCATGAGCATAATGAATGAGGAGGGTTCAACCTCCAGAGTTGATGAATATGAAAAAATTATCGGCAACAACATAAGGCATAATATGGGGAGGATTTTCCGTGGAAGGCGGCTTGACAAAAGCCTTGAAAATATGAACAAGATGCAAATGGTTGCACTCCAGAGCCAGATAAATCCCCATTTTATTTCAAACACCCTGCAGATTATAGGCTTATATGCCGAAAAGCTGGGTGAAGGCGGTGAAAAGATTGCGGATATGCTTGCAAAGCTTTCGGGGATTCTGAGATTTTCTTTTTCCACAAAGACACACACAGTTGCTTTGAGTGAAGAAATTGAATATCTGAAAATGTATGTTGACATACAGCGTGAGCGTTTGTATAACACTTTTGAGTGCGTTATAGATATACCGCAGGAAATGATGAAGATAAAAGTTCCCAAAGTGACTTTTCAGCCCATAGTCGAAAACGCTGTGAGGTGTTGCAGAGCGGTGGACGGAAAGGTGTACATAAATGGTTACATAAACGCCGGAAATGCATATTTTGAAATTATAAATGACGGAAAACCCATAGAGAAAAAGCTTGCGGAGGATTTGAACAGAAAGTTTTTGAACCATGAGTTTTCCGAGGATGTGTATATTGGCCTTAATAATGTGAATCAGAGACTTCATATAGTGTACGGCGACGGATACGGTCTCAAAATCGGTTATGACAAGGAAGGACGCACGAAAATAGAAGTAAAAATATCGGCAGATTGATTACAAAGACAAGAAAGCATAATGTTTGGACAACGCAGCGAATTGTTGCGTTGTCTTTTATTTGCTATAATTAATTGTATATAAATATCAGAAGAGGAGTGTTTTCGGAATATGAAAAACAAAAACAGAACACAAATGCTTTATGGCTTGATGATATTGCCGGGAGTTTTGCTGTTGTTTATATTTTGCTATATTCCCATAGGAGGGCTGGTGATTGCCTTCAAGGATTATCGCTATGACCTTGGGATTTTGGGCAGCGAATGGGTAGGTTTCAAAAATTTTGAGTTTTTCTTTGCAGGTCAGGATGCAAAGAGGGTGCTTTATAACACAATTACGCTGAATATCACATACATATTTTTAGGTATTGTGGTGGCGGTGTTCTTTGCGTTGCTGCTTTATAATATAAAACGCAGGGTTATGATTAAAGCCTATCAGACAACAATGATGCTTCCGTACTTTCTGTCATGGGTAGTGGTGGGCTGTATGGCTTACGGATTTTTGAACCCCACCTCAGGCATCATAAACGGACTGTTGAAAAAAATGGGTGTTGACATGATTGACTGGTATGCAAAGCCAAAATACTGGCCGTACATACTTGGCTTCTTTTCAGTATGGAAGAATGTTGGTATAAACTGCATAATTTATTATGCCGGACTTATGGGCGTTGATGATTCGCTGTTTGAGGCTGCAGAGCTTGACGGTGCATCAAAATTGCAGAAGACCTGGTATATTTCCATTCCGTCAATTATTCCTTTGATAATAACAATGAGCTTGCTCGCTCTGGGTAATGTTTTCCGTTCTGACTTTGGATTGTTTTATCAGGTGACAAGGGACATAGGTATGCTTTATGAAACCACAGATGTTATTGACACATACATATTCAGGGCCCTGAATACAAGCGGCGAGGTTGGTATGTCGGCAGCGGTGGGCTTCTTCCAGTCGGTTGTGGGCTTTATAACTATAATTATTGCAAACGGGATTGTGAGAAGAATCGAGAAAAACAACGCATTATTCTAAGGAAAGGGGTAGTAGGATATGAAAAAAGATAAAAGTATTATTTCACATTTACTGCTGTTTTGTGCAGCCGTTTTATGTTTGATACCGTTTATTGTGGTTATTTCTGTTTCTCTTACCGATGAAGCAACTCTCAATGAGTTTGGTTACAGAATTATCCCCAAAACATTCAGTTTGGATGCTTATAAATACATATTTTTGGACCCTGAGCCCATTATTCGTTCATATGGGGTTACCATTGCAAGTACGGTAATCGGCACAACTCTTGCGGTTTTGGTTATGTCCTTCCTGGCATATCCTCTGGCAAGACCTGATTTCAAATGGAAATCGGTGGTTTCCTTTTATGTGTTTTTCACAATGCTGTTTTCGGGCGGTCTTGTGCCCAGTTATATGCTTATTACCCAGTATCTGCATCTGAAGGATAATTTCTGGGTGCTTGTTCTTCCGGCACTTGTGACACCATTTCACGTTATATTGTTCAGAACATTCTTTCAACAGCTTCCAGGTGAACTGTTTGATGCGGCAAAAATTGATGGCTGTGGCGATGTCAGGATGATTTTCAGAATTGTTTTGCCCCTTTCAAAGCCGGTTTTTGCAACCGTGGCGCTTCTGGGAGCGCTCACCAGATGGAACGACTGGTATACATGTATGCTTTACATCAATAATGAGGATTTGGTTACTTTGCAGTATCAATTACAAAGAATTATGAAGAACGTGGAGCTTATAAAAACACAGATGACCAATATGCCGGTGCAGATGCTTCAGGCGGATGTTCCCACCGAGTCGGTTCGTATGGCTTTGGCGGTTGTTGTGTCGGGACCTATGATAATGGTATTCCCGTTCTTCCAGAAATATTTTGCAAAAGGACTCACAGTGGGTTCGGTAAAAGGGTAAATAATTAAAATTTATATTATATTATGAAGGGCAGGAATTAATATGAAACAAGTAAAAAGAATATTGGCGGCAGTGATGGCAGTATGTTTGCTGATGGGTGTTGTTGGCTGCGGAGGCGGCAAAAAGGAAGCGAACGGTGAAAAAACCCTGCTCTGGTATGTTTTGGGAACAAAGCAGAGCGATATGGAAACCGTAATGACAGAGTTCAACAAGCGTGTAAAGGAAAAGCTTGGCTTCACGGTTGATATTCAGGTTATTGATTCGGGTGTGTATACCGACAAAATGAATATGATTATTTCATCAGGCGAGGAATATGATTTGTGCTTCACTGCAAGTTGGGCAAATGATTTTCTGAAGAATGCAAAGAACGGTGCTTTTTATGCTTTGGATGACCTTTTGAAGGAAGAACAGGATTTTTACAATTCAATTCCCGAATATACATGGAATTCTGCACGTGTTAGCGGAAAAATAATGGCTGTTCCCAACTATCAGAGCTATACATACTATGAGGCTGCTGCAATTCCCAAGCGTTTGGCAGAAAAATATAATGTTGATGTTGAGTCTGTTGATGAACTTCAGGATCTTGAACCCTATTTTGAACAGATTAAGGCAAATGAACCTGATTTGTATCCCCTTGACCCCACAAGCTTCAATCTTCAGACGCAGATTTATTACGGAACAGGTGCTCCTGCTGTTGGTGTGATTGATGCAGATGCTGACGGCAAGGTGTATTCCATTTATGAAAGTGAAGAATATGCGCAGAAGCTGGCGCTTGTACGTGATTACTACAAAAAGGGCTACATCCGTCCCGATGTTGTGAGTGCTGCAGGTGAAGGTCAGACAAATACAATCAAATACGGTTGCTGGAGAGTTCAGGCAGGAGCAGGTACTGCTGCAAACCTTAAGGACAATTATGGCGAAGAAATTATCGAGATTCCTCTCCTTGCAGAACCTGTTCTCACAAATAACGGTGCAAGAGCGACCATGACTGCTGTATCAAGAACAAGCAAGTATCCCAAGGAAGCTTTGCAGCTTGTAAAGCTCCTCAATGAGGATAAAGACCTTTATAACCTCATTTACTTTGGTATTGAAGGAAAGCATTATGATAAAATAGATGATGAAACAGTCAGAATTAAACCGGAAGGCGGATATGCAACAACAAACGGTTTTGCTTTTGGAAGCCAGTTCAATTCGTATTATATAGAAGGTCAGGAAAAGGGACTCTGGCAGCAGGCTGATGAACTCAACAGAACAGCAAGAGTTATGTTCCTTGACGGATTTGAACTTCAAACCGACAGCATAAAGACAGAAATTGCAAATATTTCGGCTGTTGAGAAGGAGTATAATTATCTTGTTCTGGGTGCCGAAGACTATGAAGATGCACACAAGAAGTTTATTGAAAAACTCAAGAGTGCAGGTCTTGAAAAGGTTATGGCAGAGGTTCAGAAACAGATTAACGATTTTATGGCAACAAAAAACAAGTAAGTGAGGTGATGTGAGTGCGCATCAGAAAAACGGCAATAATATTAAGCATAATTCTTTGTGCGGCTTATGTATTTGCT
>JAZRMZ010000047.1:0-24790 GCA_045647905.1 Clostridia bacterium | reverse complement strand
CGTTTGTCATTCTGAGGGAGCGAAGCGATTCGAAGAATCTTATGATTTTACACAAGTTTGAGACCTTTCGACTTCGCTCAGGGTGACGGCTTAATGACAAAACCATTAGATTGCGGATACCCCACGTTTGTCATTCTGAGGGAGCGAAGCGATTCGAAGAATCTTATGATTTTACACAAGTTTGAGACCCTTCGACTTCGCTCAGGGTGACGGTTTAATGACAAAACCACTAAGTTGATGGGCTGTTGCATATGCAACAGCCCATGTTTTATTTTATCTTAAAATTTTTCGCTTTATTCTGCCCGCAATACTTCGGAGCTTCAGCCTGAATCTGCGCAAAGGCAGCCTTTTCACATATCTGAGATACGCAGGGTGGCAAGACTCAATGGTTTTGCCGTCACGTTCCACAGCGGTCATTATCCCGATTATCCATTGGGGTTTCACGCCATACTCCTTAATCCACTGGTTATCGCCGCAAAGAACGTAGCCTGAATCGTCTTTGCCGATAATTCTGTGCAGAACAAACTGACCGTCGGGACGTCTGTAAAAGATAACGTCTCCCACCTGCGGTGGAGTTTTGACGGGACTGACCTTTACGCTGTCAAGCCCCTGCCTGATTAATGGTAACATACTGACTCCACGGGGTTTGAAAATCACGTCACCGCCCGATTTGAGCTTTTCTTCGATTATGGGGAACATATCGTTGAGCTTCACGTTATGCTCAGAATTAGCTTTTTCAATCATCAATCAGATTTGCCTCTCTCATCTTTTTTATAAACGCCGCAACATCGGCTTTTGCACGTTCTTCATCAACATCATATTCTTCAAGAAGTGCCGCAACCATTTGTGCTTCGGTTACGTCCTTTTCCATGGTCTTCCAGAGGAAAGCCCCGCTGTCGTTGAGATTGATAACCCCGTTGAAGTTCATTGCCCCTTCACCCACAGGAACAACAACTGCATATCCTGCAACGCTTCTGAGCATATAATCCTTTTTTATTTTCATGGTCTGTTACAACCGCCTTTCTGTAAGGGTTTTGCATCATTTATTCATTCCGTTATACGCAACAATCGCCGCCTCGTCCTCCATATTGCATTGAAGGGTGTGAACCTTGACGGTTTTCAGAACCTTGTCCAAAAGGTCAAGGAGCTTTGCCATATTCTCCCCGTTCTGAGGGCGGAGGGTCTGGTCAAGAAGTCTGTGAATGGCATCCTTTGGCGACATTGGCATGATTTTGTTTGTTTCACTTCGTTCAACAAAGCAGATTCCCTGCAAGGGTACGCCCACATTTTCGTTATGGTCGGTTTTTCCGCTCCAGGGCGTTCCGAATGCAAGAACCTCCCCGTCAACAATTCGGATAACAGGCTTGTCGTCGTTGAGGATAAAGGTCTTGTCCTCGCCAAAAACCTTGCGCCAGATTGTTGTGTGTGTGGATTTTCCGGTTCCGCTTGGTGCCGAAAACAGATAAGCCTTGTTCTCGTACACAACCGCCGAAGAATGAAGCATAAACCCGTCAAAGGCAATCAATTCTTCACAGAATTTTGCCCCCGTGAGCATATATTCGCTTTCAAGAAGCGAAAGGCTTGGAGTTTTTGCGTTCTCAAAGGCAAGCCTTCCATCGTCAATACCGATGACAATCTGCGGATAACCCTCAAAATCCTTGGTATATTTTTGTGCCTGTGTTTCGATGATTCCGCCCTTTCGGAGAATCATCCCCACATTTATGCCGGCAATAACATATTTTTCTTTTGAAATTTCAAAAATTATCTGTTCTTTACTGTTCATTGTTTTCTGTTTCTGCGGTTTCCTCGGTATCTTCCTTAATCTCTGTTGATTCTTTATCTTCTTTTTCGTCAACAAGAACCGTGCCGAATATCGAATAGGTGCTGTCCTTGCCTACCCAAGCCTTTTCGCCCTTGTCGGGGTTGGGAAGGGGTCCCTGAACACGGATACCGGGTCTGATTATTTTTATGTTTTTGTAGCTTCCGCCGAGAGATGTTGTTTCGGAAGCACGAACAACAACAGAGTTGTCAACCTTGCCCTCTGCAATGCCGAAGGTGCCTTTTCCAACACCGTCGCCAACAACAATCATTTTGTCGGTTTCAAGTTTTTCGACCTTGATTCCGCCAACACGAACCATAATGTTTCCGTCTGTGGGGAGAGTTGTTGCTGTTTCGTCGTCGATGTAATACTTGATGAGTCTGTCCATAACAGCCGCAAATTCAGCACGAGTGATGTTTGCTGTGGGGTTGAGCTTGCCGTCCGAGCCGCCAACGTAGCCGGCTATGATTATTGCCGCAACATCTTTTTCTGCCCAGTCTTCAATCATACCCTTGTCCGAGAACTGGTTGAGGATGGAGGGGTCAATATCTTCGTTCACAGCAAGACCGAAAACTCTTGAAAGAACAACAAAAGCTTCCTGTCTGGTGATTGAATTTTCGGGGTTGAGCTTGCCGTCAGAACCGTTGAATGCGCCCATTGCAACAGCCTTTGACATTGAAGCATAGAACCAGTCGGTGGGCAAGACATCGGTGAATGCGGAAATATCAGCATCCTCTGTTGCGCCAAAGGCACGTACAACGATTGTTGCCATTTCGGCTCTTGTCATATTGTCGTCAGGATAAAAACGTCCTTCGCTGCCTGTGATGAGTCCGTTTTCAGCGGCATTGTTGATTGAGTTGATTGCCCAGTGACCATCAACGTCCGAAAAATCAGCCGCAAAAGCAACCGTTGACACGGACATAAGACAAACTAAAATAAGTGCAAGTATTTTTTTCATAATCATTCTCCTTTTCGTAAGTGAAATTCATTTTACATACTTATGACAATTATAAATCATTTCACGGGAATTTGCAATGCTAAAAGTGAAATTTGCCTTAACTTTGACATAATCACCAAAAATCTGTTGGTTTTTTCGGTTCTTTAATTAACAAAGATTCTTCGCCCATGGCTCAGAATGACATTAAAACAAAAGTGCAGTGATACTGAGCAAAGCCGAAGTATCTTTTTCCTATTTGCAGAAGTTTTCAATATAATTTGTTATTGCCGCATCAATGATTTTGATTGCTTCCTCACGGTTGTTAACCTCGTCCACGGCGGTTGTTTTGTTTTCAAGGTTTTTGTATACCTGAAAGAAGTGCTTCATTTCGTCAAAGATATGAGAAGGAAGCTGGTCAATGTCGGTATATTTATTGTATGTGGGGTCATTGAATGGGATTGCAATGATTTTTTCGTCGTTTCTGCCGTTGTCAATCATGGAAATCACTCCGATTGGGTATGCACGAACAAGCGTCAGAGGCTCAAGAGGTTCGGAACAAAGCAACAGAACATCAAGGGGGTCGTTGTCGTCGCCATAGGTGCGGGGAATAAAGCCATAGTTTGCGGGATAGTGGGTTGAGGTGTAGAGAATACGGTCAAGCATAATGAAGCCCGTTTCCTTGTCAAGCTCATACTTCTTTTTGCTTCCCTTTGAAATTTCAACAACACAGATAAAATCATCGGTGTTGATTCTTTTTGGCGAGATGTCGTGCCAGATGTTTGACATGGTTAATCATTCCTTTTCTTTTTATTTATTTTATAATAATATTTTACAGCAAAAACCCTTAAATTGCAATAGAAATATTAGCCGTAATCTCATTGACGGAAGGGGGAATTTGTGGTATAATGACATAAATTTGATTTAAAACAGAAGGGATTGGTTATAAGTGAAAAAATTGTTGTCAATTTTGTTGTCGGCAGGTTTGATTGTTTGTCTGACAGCCTGCGGCGGAGAAGAGAAAGAGGTTAAGGACGCTGAGCCTGCGGTAAAGGTTTCGGAGGAAAAGCCTGCTGAAAAGGTTGAACAGCCAAAGGAAGCAAAAGAAGAAAGCAAGCCGGAAGAAAAGGCAGAAGAGAAAAAGAGCGAGGAAGCACCAAAGACAGCGGAAGAAAAGCCCGAAGAACCCAAAAAGGCTGAACCAAAGCCTTTGACTCTTGGCTCGGTTAAGAACGGCGTGTATGAAAACGAGTGTCTGGGTCTTGGCTTCAAGCTCCCCGAAAGCAGCTGGAAGTTCATTGACAATGCAGAGCTTGAAAAGGCAAACGGAATTCCCGTTACAGCAACCGAGGACGAGATAAAAGGAGCGATGGACGGCTCAAAGGCACTTTATGCAATGATGGCTCAGGGTCAGACAGGCTCTGTGGGCATTACCTTTGAATATCTCAATGACGAAGCAATGAAACTTGATGACACGCAGTATATGACTGCGTTTATGCAAAGAACTCAGGATGCACTGGCGCAGAACGGCATTGAAAATGTGGATATAAACGTTGGTTCTGTGAAAGTCGGCGCAAAGGAATATGCGGCGGCGCAGATTTCAAGCCAAGCTGAGGACAGACAGATTTATCAGACTTTGTTCTGTGCAAGAACAGGCAATACCATGATGATGGTTACCCTTGGCGTTGTGGGCGAAAACAGCACGGCGGCATTGCTTGAAAACTTCTATTCCCTTGATTGATTGCAGACCCCAATTTTTTGATAGGAGAATACATATGAGAAAATACGAGAATCCCGAATATATAAGCGAAAACCGCCTGCCTCAGAGAGCGTATTATATACCAAACGGTTGCACCATGCTCAACGGCAACTGGAAGTTCAAGTTTTTTGATTGCGATTATGAAGAAGGATATGTTGAAAAAGAATGGGGCACCATAGACGTTCCCTCCTGCTGGCAGGCACGTGGCTACGAGCACCCCAACTATGCCAATGTTGCATACCCCTATCCCTGCGACCCACCCTTTGTCCCCGACAAAAATCCCATGGGTGTGTATCAGCGTGAGTTTGAGGTTGACGACACGGGACGTATGACGTATATTGTTTTTGAGGGAGTTTCATCCTGCCTTGAGCTGTTTGTAAACGGCGAATATGTGGGTTATTCACAGGGGAGCCATCTTCAGGCGGAATTTGACATAACCGAATTTGTTGTAAAAGGCACAAACACCGTTACGGCAAAGGTTCGCAAATGGTGCAGCGGCAGTTATATTGAAGACCAGGACTTTTTCAGATTTAATGGTATTTTCAGAGATGTTTACCTCCTTTCAAGACCCAAAGGCCATGTTAAGGACATAAAGATTGTCACCTATGACAATCTTATAAAAATCGAAATGGACGGGCCCTCGGAAGTTTCGCTTTTTGACCCCAACGGCAAACGCATCGGCAAAACCTATGCCTTTGGAAGCCTTGAATTTGAGGTTGAAAACCCCATTTTGTGGAATGCGGAAAAACCTGTTCTTTATGAGCTTATTTTCGAATATGAAGACGAAATAATTTCCCAGAAAGTGGGTTTTGTTACATATAAAATCGGTGAGGAAAAGGAATTTTTGGTAAACGGAACCGAAGTGAAGCTCAAAGGCGTTAATCATCACGATACCCACCCTGAAAACGGCTGGACAATGACCGACGAAGAAATCCGCCACGACCTTGTTCTGATGAAAAAGCTCAACATCAACACCGTCAGAACTTCACATTATCCTCCAACACCCAAATTCTTGGAAATGTGCGACGAGCTGGGTCTTTATGTTATGCTCGAAACCGACATTGAGGAACATGGTTTTGTGAGCCGTGAAAAATCTTCGTGGGCTTTTGATTCCATTGACAACCCAATCTGGCCCTGCTCCAATCCTCAATGGCAAAGAGCCTTTGTTGACCGTATGGAAAGAGCGTATCACCGAGACAAAAACCATTGTTCAATTTTTGCGTGGTCAACGGGCAACGAAAGTGGTCACGGCGACAATCACCTTGCAATGATTGAATTTTTGAGAGAAAATGACAAAAACCGTCTTGTTCATTGCGAAGACGCATCAAGAATGTCGGAGACTCATGAAGCTCCTGAGCTTGCCCGCAGAGCCGATGTTTTTTCAAGAATGTACGAGAGTGTTGAGGTTGTGGAGAACCGTGCCACAGACCCCAATTTTGACTTTCCGTATTTTCTGTGTGAATACAGCCACGCAATGGGCAATGGCCCCGGTGACGTTTTTGATTACTGGGATTTGATTTACAAACATAAAAAGCTCATCGGCGGCTGTGTCTGGGAATGGGCTGACCACACGGTGCTTGTGGACGGTGTTCCAAAGTACGGCGGAGACTTTCCGGGTGAGCTTACCCACGACGGCAACTTCTGCTGTGACGGTATGGTTTTTTATGACCGAAGCCTCAAAGCAGGCTCTCTTGAAGTTAAGGCAGCATATCAAAATATGGATTGCCGCCTTGAAGGTGAGGAAGTTGTTATCCTCAACAGATTTGATTTCACTAACCTTTCAGAATATGTGTTCAGATGCGAGATAAAGGTTGACGGCGAAAAGCTATGGGAAAAGGAATTCAGTCCCGATGTTGCACCAAAGGCAGAAACAAGGCTTCAGATTCCTCTGCCCCAGAGTTGCAGGCTTGGAGCTTTTGCAAATTGTTATCTGTACGACAAAACAGGCTATGCTGTTGCCCAAAAACAGCTTGAGCTTCCCTGCCCCGTCAAGGCTGAACACAGCCCTGCTGAACCTGCTCAGGTTTCGGAGGACGAGAACTGGATTGTTTTCAAGGGCGAAAACTTCAGCTATGGTTTCTTCAAACCCCTTGGCCACTTTGCAAGCCTTGTGAAGAACGGTGAAGAACAGCTTTTTGCACCAATCAGGCTTTCCGCACTCAGAGCACCCACCGACAATGAACGCAAGGTCAGAAGCCTGTGGTACTGGGAAGGTCCCTGGAACGCAGAAAACCTCAACAGACAGTTTGAAAAGGTTTATGATATTTCCCTTTGCGGAAACGAATTGACAGTAACGGGAAGTCTTGCAGGCGTTTCAAGATCGCCATTCTTCAGCTACACCGTGAAATATACCGTTTTTGCAGACGGAACAATCAATGTTGCCCTTGACGGCAAGGTTAAGGAAACCTGTCCGTGGCTGCCCCGTCTTGGCTTTGAGTTCAAGGTTCCAAAGTCAAAGTCGGCATTCAGCTATTTTGGAATGGGGCCCCATGAAAGCTATTGCGATATGAATCATGCATCAATGATTGACAGATATGACAGCGATGCGGAAAGTGAATACGTTGACTACATAATGCCTCAGGAACACGGCAATCACATAAAAACAAAGATTCTGGAAATGAAAAACGGTCTCACCTTTGAGAGTGATAACATGGATATCAATGTTTCCTGCTATTCGGGCGAGAGTCTTATGTATGCACAGCATCAGAACGAGCTTGCAAAGTCCGATTGCACAAATATCCGTATTGACTACAAAAATTCGGGAATCGGTTCAGCATCTTGCGGGCCGGAACTTATTGAGAAGTATCGCCTTGCCGAAAAGGATATTAAATTTGAATTTTGTATAAGGTGAAAAAGATTATGATAAAGAATTATATTTTTGATTTCGGCAACGTTCTGGGAGAGTTTTACCCCGAACGGCTGACCGCACCCTTTGTGGAGGATTTGGAGGAAAGACGGCTTGTGAGCGAGGTTGCCTTTGACCGTCTTTACTGGGACAGGCTTGACGACGGAAGCATCACCGATGAAGAAGTTCGGGAGGGAATTCGCAGTCGTCTGCCAGAAGATTTGGCAGAAAAGGGATGCAGGGTGTATGACAACTGGATAAAAACCGTAACCCCCGTACCCCAAATGGAAAAGCTCATTGAAGATATTGGAAAAACCGACAAACGGCTGTTTCTTCTTTCCAACATCAGCATAGGCTTTGCAGAGAATTACAAGGATGTTCCGTGGATTGCCCAATTGTTTTCCCACTTTGACGGTTTGGCATTTTCGGGAGTTGTGGGACTTGTGAAGCCCAATGCCGAAATTTTTGAGCATTTGCTGAATAAATTTGATTTAAAAGGCGAAGAATGTCTTTTTGTTGACGACAATGCCGCCAATATTCAAGGTGCAAAGGCGGTTGGGATTGAGGGCTATCTTTTTGACGGGGATGCTCAGAAGCTGAGAGAATATCTGAATTTGTGACGGGAGAGTTGAAAAATGGAACCCAAGGACTATATTTTGTCAAAAATTGAGGGGGAATATGCATATCTAAAAGACACAGAAACGGGCAATGAAATTTTCATTGCCCTTGCTTTGTTGCCCGTTGGAGCAGATGTGGGAAGCAAAATCCATTGTGAAATGTTTGAATATTCCCTTGTTGTATAACGCGCACAATAATACGCTGCAGAAAAACTGCAGCGTCGGAGTGACGACAAGTCACCCTGAGCGTAGTCGAAGGGTCTAAAACTTGCGTAAAATCGTAAGATTCTTCGAGTCGCTTCGCTCCCTCAGAATGACAAATAGGGTTTGTACGTAGTCTGAATACGCTGCAGAAAAACTGCAGCGTCGGAGTGATGGCAAGTCACCCTGAGCGTAGTCGAAGGGTCTAAAACCTGCGTAAAGTCATAAGATTCTTCGAGTCGCTTCGCTCCCTCAGAATGACAAATAAGGTTTGTACGTAGTCAGAATACGCTGCAGAAAAACTGCAGCGTATTATTTTTTTGAAAATCAGCCAAACTACAATCAGTTTAATCAAAAAGGAAGATTTTCTATGACTGATTGTAAGCGTTATTTATTGATTTTTCTGGCAGGTGCCGTGGGCTACTGCCTGCTTGAAATTATCTGGCGTGGGCGCACCCATCCCAGCATGGCTGTTGTGGGCGGTCTGTGCCTTGTGTTCATCCGCATGGTGAATCATCACTTTTACGGAAAATCCTATTTTTTCCGTGCCCTGATTTGTGCCCTTATAATTTCGGCGGTGGAGCTTTTGTCGGGAATCCTGCTGAACCGTATTCTGAAGCTTGATGTGTGGGATTATTCCCGTCAGCCCCTGAACATTCTCGGTCAGATTTGTCCCTTTTATTCCGTGCTGTGGTTCTTTCTCAGCTTTGGCATAATTTACGTCGGCAACAAAATCCCTTTTTTCAGATAAAAAAAGGTTTATTTCATGTGTATATCCATCTGAGGATAGGGGATTTCAATTCCCTGATTGTCAAAAGCAACTTTCACCTGTTCCATAAGATCAAATTTAACATCCCAGAAGTCCTCGGTGCTGCACCACGCCCTGACCGTGAATTCAAGGGAGCTTTCGCCGTGAGTCATGAGTCGTGCCAAAGGTTGTGGGTCACGCAAAACCTTTGGGTGGTTTGCAACAATGTCTGTCAAAAGGGATTTCACCTTTTCCACATCACAGCTGTATGCCGTGCTGAAAACCAGGTCAACTCTGCGTTTGTCAACTGCCGAATAGTTCTGGATAACCGAGTTGGTGAGATTTCCGTTTGGAATGGTGATAACCTTGTTGTCGGGGGTGTTGAGAATGGTGTAGACAACGGTTGTTTCGGCAACGGTGCCTGCCGCATCGGGAGTTTCAATGTAGTCGCCAACCTTGAAGGGCTTGAAAATCATCAGCATAATTCCCCCTGCAAAGTTGCTCAGGAAGCCCTGCATGGCAAGACCGATTGCAACACCACAGGAGGCAATTGCCGTTATGAACGATGTTGTGGGGATTCCGAGAATCATGGCGATTGTGATGAACAGCAATACATAAAGGGCAACCCCCGAAAAGCTGGCAATGAACAGCCGTGCGCTGACGTCCGAGCCGTCGGGTCTGGTGGGACGGGCTATTCGTTTTTTCAGCCATTTTATGAGCCTGTGCCCAACAATGAGTGCAAGAATTGCAGCAACAATCTTCATTCCTGCCGATGCCGCCCATTGGGTCAAAAAGTCAAATATTTTGTTCCAATCCATAAAAATCACTTCCTTGGGTATGTTATTTATTTTATGTTCCGTATTTAACTCATTCTATCATAAAAGGGCTTTTATTTCAATATAATCCTGTGAAATGGGCGGCAGAAAATTTTTTATTATTTTTTGGAAAATGGGTTGACATTAAAATTTATGGTGCTATAATGAACGTGTCGTGTGGGAAAACATATTAATGCTTTCCCGGTATGCACAAACAATTTTCGCAAGAATTATGCGAGGTGACGCTTTATGGATTCTTTGAAGTGGTTGTGGGGTTACATAAAAAAGTATAAAATCAGTATTGTTTTATTCCTGATTCTTTCGCCGATATATATAACCGGTGCTTTTGTCAATCCCTTGGTTATCGGCTCATTTGTGGACGAAGTTCTTTATGGCGGCAACGAGTCACGTCTTGTGTGGTATGTGGTCGTGATTCTTTTGATTGTCTGTGCAAGAGAGCTGGTTTTGTATCTGAGACAGCTGGTTCTTGAACATATTTCTCAGAATACCATAAAATCAATACGAAATAAATTATATAGCAAGCTTCAGGGGCTTGACTGTTACTTCTATGACCGCTCCAAAACGGGCGATTTGATGAACAGGCTCACTATGGATACCGATGCAATAAGAATTTTGCTGTCCAACACATCTGTTGCGATAGTCAATTTGATTTTCTTTATTGTAATCGGTTTTATTGTGCTTTTTTCCATAAGTCCTCTGATTACCATTGCTCTTTTTTCAATTGCTCCCATAATCGGCTATCTTGCGTATAAGCTTTCAACCAAAAACAAGCCTGCATTCATCAAAATCCGTGAATCTGCCGCCGAGCTCAGCAACGTTGTGCGTGAAAATATTGATGCAAACCGCGTGGTGAAGGCTTATGTCCGTGAGGATTTTGAAGTTGAAAAATTTGAAAAACGAAACCAAGAATACAGCGATGCTTATATGTGGCACGTTGACATCTGGTGCAAGTTTTATCCGCCGCTATACTTTTTTGTGAAGCTCACAAGCGTGATTTTCCTTTTGCTGGGCGGTGTTCTTGTTATTCAAAACAAGCTCACAATCGGTGAGTTTACAACCATAAACGGTTCTCTCTGGTGCATCGTGAACCCAATGTCCACCGTTGGCGATGTTCTCATTCAGTTCCAGCAGTTTGTGGCAAGCAGTCTGAAAATCATCAAGCTTGAAGAAGAGGAGCCTGTTATAAAGAACCGTGAAGTGAAAAAGCGTGACACGGGCGTAAGCGGAAAGATTCAGTTCAAAAATGTTACACTTTCCCTTGACGGAACAAGGGTTGTGAAGAATATGAACTTCACGGTTAACCCAGGCGAAACCCTTGCCATCATCGGCCCCACGGGTTCGGGAAAATCCATGATAATCAACCTGATCTCAAGGTTTTATGACCCCACCTTCGGAACGGTGTATATTGACGACATAAACATAAAAAGCTTTGACCTCACAACAATAAGGAAAAATGTTGCAAGTGCCATGCAGGGGGTATTTCTGTTCTCCGATACAATTGCCAACAATATTCTGTACGGCGAGCCCAATGCCACCATTGACGATGTTATCCGTGTGGCAAAGATGGCGGATGCCCACAGTTTTATCGAAAAACTCCCCGATGGTTATGACACAATGATAGGCGAGCTTGGAATGGGACTTTCGGGCGGTCAGCGTCAGAGAATTTCCCTTGCGAGGGCGCTCCTCAAAAATCCCGCAATACTTATTCTTGACGACACAACCTCCGCTCTTGATATGGAAACGGAATATGCAATTCAGGAAAATCTCAGGCAAACAAACCGAACAAAGGTTATAATTGCAAACCGAATCTCCTCGGTTAAAAATGCCGACCTGATTCTTGTTCTCAATCAGGGCAACATAATCGAATGGGGAACTCACGAAAAGCTCATGTCCCTTGATGGCTATTACCGAAGCGTGTTTGAACATCAGTTTGGCGACTTTGGTGATGCATCAAGCTATCACATCAACCATCCTGCGTCGGAGGGTCTTGCAAATAAGAGAGGTGATCTCAATGGCTAAAAACAGATATGATATGGATGAAGAATATAGCCGTAAAGCGGATTTAAAATGCCTGAAAAACTTGGGCAAATACCTGAAACCTCACATAAAGACCATAATTGTTGCGGTTTTTCTGGTGTTTGGAATTGCAGGCCTTGAAATGCTTCCGCCCTATTTTATACAAATTGTCCTTGACACTTGCATCCCAAATCAGGATTACACCACCATATACATTCTCACGGGGATTCTTGTTATAGCGGCTTTTCTGGTGTGGTATTTCCTGAAAAAAAGGGTTCAGCTTACAAACAGAATGGCGCTGGATGTGATAAGTGTTATCAGAAAGGACATATTTTCACACATTCAGCATCTGCCCTTTTCCTACTTTGATTCCCGTCCCCACGGCAAGATTCTTGTGAGGATTGTGAATTATGTAAACACTCTTATGAGTATGCTTGCAAGTGGACTGATAAGCCTGATTACAGATTTCTTCAAGATTATTGTTATTTTGTGCTTTATGTTTGCAATGGATGTGGAGTTCACTCTGATTTGTCTTGCAGGTGTTCCCCTGTTCCTTGCAGTATTGATTTTCCTGAAAAGATTCCACCGAAACGCCTGGGATGAATATTCGCAAAAACAGAGCAGCCTGAATGCATATCTTCAGGAAAGCATAAACGGCATAAAAATAACCCAATCCTTTGCCCGTGAAAAAACCAATGCGGGAATATTTGATGACCTTTGCAATCAGAACAAGAGAAAGTGGATAAAGGCAAGGAAAATTGCCCTTGGCATCCCCATGTCGGTTACCATTCTTTCCGTTGCGGTGACCCTTGCAATTTATGCTGTGGGTTTTTACAAGCTTCAGTCGGGAGAAATAAAAATCGGTATGCTCATTGCCTTTGCGGCGTATGTGAGCAACTTCTGGCAGCCCATCATCAATTCAACAAATATCTACAACGAAATTATCAACTGTGCCGTTTATCTTGAACGGATTTTTGACACAATGGATGAGCCAACGGTGGTCAATGACAAGGAGGGTGCCTTTGACCTTGGCAAAATCAAGGGGGATTTGTCTTTCAAAAATGTTACCTTCCGTTACGAGGAGGACACGCCAAATATTCTTGAAAATCTCAGCTTTGATGTGAAGCACGGCGAGACAATTGCCTTTGTTGGTCCCACGGGAGCAGGAAAGTCAACTGTCATAAATCTGATTTCAAGGTTCTATAACCTCAACGGCGGCGAAATCACCATCGACGGCACAAATATTGCTGATGTGACCCTGAACTCCCTCAGACGTCAGATGGGAATCATGCTTCAGGACAGCTTTCTGTTTTCGGGCACAATTATGGATAATATCCGTTACAGCAAGCTGGATGCAACCGACGGGGAGGTTATTGAAGCGGCAAAGGCGGTTTGTGCCCACAAGTTCATTTCTGAGCTTCCTGATGGCTACAACACCGAGATTCGTGAAGGGGGAAGCGGTCTTTCGGCAGGACAGAAACAGCTTATTGCCTTTGCAAGAACTCTCCTTTGCGACCCTGCAATACTGATTCTTGACGAGGCAACCTCAAGCATCGACACCGAAACAGAAATTGACCTCCAGAAAGGCCTTGAACAGCTTCTCAAGGGCAGAACATCATTTGTTATTGCTCACCGTCTTTCGACAATAAAAAATAGCTCAAAAATCATGTATGTGGCAAACAGAACCATTGAAGAAAGCGGCACACATGAGGAGCTCCTTGAAAAAAAGGGCAAGTATTATAATCTCTATATGGCACAGTATAAGTTCCTTGAACAGATGTGATGTTACAAAAGGGGATATTGCGTTGAAGCAAAGTTGCACAAAAACGTGATTGTCATTCTGAGCGGAGCATCAGCGGAGTCGAAGAATCTTAGCCTCTCACTCAGGGAGAGGGTTCAAGACCCCTCGACTTCGCTCAGAATGACATCAGAGAGGTCATCCTGAGTGCAGCGAAGGATCTTAAAGTAATTTGTCCAACATGTGTTACAAAACAAAAAACAGTCATTCCAGTGTCCCGCAAGGGTCGGAATGACTGTAATTTTTTATCCTATTTTATACTGAAAATAATATCACCGTAGGAGGGAACCGGCCAGAATTCACGGTCGGAATCTGCTTCGATTTTGTCAACATGGCTGCGGAGCTCGTCCATAAGAGGACAAATTGTTTTGCGGTAATAGGTCGCCTTGGTGAGAATATCCTCTTTGGGGACGTTTTTCAGAGCTTCGTCAAGCTGATGGTTTGTTTCAAAGATTTTGTCTGCCAGAGCCGCAACACGGTCAAGCTTCACAGTTTCAGCCTTGCAGGGAATATGGGGCGAAACAGCCTTCTTTGCAAGGAGGGTGTCGCACAGACATCTCTGAATTTTGCTGATTGCGGGTGTGTAATCCTTCTTGACCATATCAACCATGGTGAGACCTTCAATGTTGATAATCTTGCAATATTCTTCAAGAATAATTTCGTATCTTGCGTGAACTTCGGTTTCGTTGTATATTTTGTGTTTTCTGAAAAGCTCAATATTTTCGGGCTTGATAAAGTGGGGCAGGGCATCAACCGTTGATTCAAGGTTCAAAAGACCTCTCTTTTCGGCTTCTTTCACCCAATCCTCCGAATATCCGTCGCCGTCAAAAATGATGCAGTCGTGTTCGGTGATTGCACGCTTTACAATTTCATGAACAGCACCCAAAAAGTCCTCTGCGCCCTCAAGCTCGTCTGCCATTGTCTGAAGCTCGTCTGCAACAATGGTATTGAGCATTATGTTTGCGCAGGCAACCGAGTTGGCAGAGCCAACCATTCTGAACTCAAACTTGTTTCCCGTAAAGGCAAAGGGCGAGGTTCTGTTTCGGTCGGTTGAATCCTTGGGGAACTGAGGCAGGGCAGTTACGCCGATTTTCATGGTTTCCTTTTTGATTCCTTCGTAATCGGTGTCGTTCTTGATTGCTTTCAGAACTGCCGCAAGCTCTGTTCCCAAGAACATTGAGATTATGGCAGGGGGTGCTTCGTGACCGCCCAGACGGTGGTCGTTGCCCGCACTTGCGGCTGAAATCCGGAGCAAATCCTGATGCTTATGAACAGCCGCCATAACTGCACAAAGGAACACAAGGAACTGAGCATTTTCATGGGGCGATTTTCCCGGTTCAAGGAGGTTTTCGCCCATGTTGGTTGAAAGTGACCAGTTGTTGTGCTTACCGCTGCCGTTGATGCCTTCAAAGGGCTTTTCGTGAAGAATACACGCCATGTTGTGACGTGCCGCAACAACCTTCATCATTTCCATGGTCAACTGATTGTGGTCGGTTGCGATGTTGGTTGTTGTGAATATGGGCGCAAGCTCGTGCTGTGCAGGAGCCGCTTCGTTGTGCTTGGTTTTTGCAAGGATGCCCAGCTTCCACAGTTCTTCGTCCAGCTCCTTCATGTATGCCGAAACTCTGGGCTTCAGATGGCCGAAGTAATGGTCTTCCATTTCCTGACCCTTTGGTGCAGGTGCGCCAAAAAGAGTTCTGCGGCAATAAACCAGATCCTTTCGCTTCTTATATATATCTCTGTCAATGAGGAAGTATTCCTGTTCGGGACCCACCGTTGAAACCACACGGGTCACATCGTCCTTGCCAAAGAGCTTCAGAATTCTGAGCGCCTGCTTGTTGATTGCTTCCATTGAACGGAGGAGCGGCGTTTTTTTGTCAAGGGATTCGCCGCCGTATGAGCAGAAGGCGGTGGGAATACAAAGGGTTCCGTCCTTTATGAATGCGTAGGATGTGGGATCCCAAGCGGTGTAGCCCCTTGCTTCAAAGGTTGCACGGATGCCGCCCGAAGGAAATGAGGATGCGTCGGGTTCACCTTTGATAAGCTCCTTGCCCGAAAATTCCATAAGAATTGTTCCGTTCTTGCCGGGGGTAATAAAGCTGTCGTGCTTTTCGGCAGTGATTCCCGTCATTGGCTGGAACCAGTGGGTGAAGTGTGTTGCACCCTTTTCAATTGCCCAGTCCTTCATTGCCGAGGCAATAATGTCGGCAACGTTGCGGTCAAGGCTGACGCCGTTGTTGATTGTCTGTTTCAGCGCATGATAAATTTCTTCGGGAAGACGTTCTTTCATAACGCTCTCGTTAAACACCATACTGCCAAAAAGTTCAGGTATGTTTTTCAAGAGAAATTCCTCCTATGTTTATATAAGTAAAGTTGAGTGAATTATAAGAAAAATCAAAGAAAGTGCGGTGGGATTACCCACTGCACCCCTCAAAATACATACAAAGTATACAATATTATGGGCTTTTTGTCAACAAAATTAAAAAAAATATAACAAATTTAAAAAAATACTTGATTTTTTCAGAAAGATGTGGTATCATACTTAGAGTTGACTTGAAAAACAGTTTGTAAAGTGGAGGTGAAATCATGCCTAACATTAAATCAGCTAAAAAGAGAGTAAAGGTTATCGCTACAAAAACATTGCAGAACCAGATGGTAAAATCACAGCTCAAAACTGCTATAAAGAAGTTTGAAGCAGCTCTTAAAGAGGGCAAAGATGCAGCCTCTGTTGCATACGTTGCTGTTGTTAAGAAGACAGATCAGGCTGTTGCAAAGGGTATTCTTCACAAGAATACTGCTGCTCGCAGAAAGAGCCAGTATGCAGCTGCAATGAACAAGATTGCGTAAGCTTTGTTAATTTAGGGGTGCGCTGAAGATTCAGCGCTTTGGCGCACTCTTTATTTTTCTCAAATATAGGGGTATAGCTCAGTTGGTAGAGCAGCGGTCTCCAAAATCGCGTGCCGTGAGTTCAAGTCTTACTACCCCTGCCAAAAACGGAACAAGGAATACCTTGTTCTGTTTTTTTTACCTCGATTAGGCTATACCGGGCTTTAGCGGGCATTTGCTGGATTCAGAATTCCAGCAGATGCTCTTATTTTTTTGAGAAATTAACTGTTTTTTGATTTTTGCATTTAGTATCATCTATTATCATCTAATAACATTTAGTTGTATCTATTTCGGCGGCGCCGCCGACGTCACGGAGAAAATATTGCTTTGATGAGGTCTTTTTTTATAGTCTGTGACATATTGGGTTTCTTCCTCCGGATTCGAGCGTTACTACAAGAATTTTATATAGATTACGGTTGACTTTGCCGTCGTCTTGGTTGGCGCCTTGATGTAAAGGTTGTCTTGCCGGATGTAGATTATGTTTTAAAATGGCAAGCCTTGAGTTGGAAGTATAAAAAGAACAAAGGTTTAACCCCGAAGAACAAATGCGTTATATAATGCCACCACAGCAAAATCCGTCAAAGCCTTGATATATAAGTGATAACAAGATGTGGCGGTGGCGGCATTTTTAGAAAACTTTTTTATGTTCCGGAAATATTATTATGCAGTACTGTTTCTTATAAAAGGATGTTGGTGAAGGTTATTGTTAGGGAATGTACAAGTCAACTGATGAGTAGATAACATTGTATGTCGAGATTTGGCGAACAAAAATGTTAAAAAAGGGCTTGACAGGTGCTGGAACTTTATGCTATACTACGTGACACAAAGCAAGTGATTCCGTTTGAATTACGGAAAAACATTTATGACATTTTTTACAGTATTTTATTTTTTAATTTTTATTTTTAATCAATTATTTAACAGTAACAAATCCCAAAATGAAGAAGAAAAATTGAATAGCTTTGAATTTTATATGACTTTGTGGGTCTTTTTGGCGTTCACATAGTATTAAAATTTATTGATGTGTGTTGTTTTTTGTTAAACGAGTTGCAGTTGCTTTGGGAGAATATTTGAAGTTTGAATTCTGGGTCTGCTAATCCTAATATTGTACGTGATTTATCATATAAGCATTTTCGCGATGGGAATATTGTTTATTTTAGCCTGTAAGCAGAAAAGTTTTATCAGTAAATCAAAAGATATCGTATTGGTATATCTACCTTTGGTTCAAATTTAGGCGCAGAGCCTTAACAAGAGTATTTTCAGAGAAAATAATATAGAAAAGAGGAAAAACAAAATGGCAAAAAAAGTTTCTATGTATAAAATGGCAAAGGATAATATAGCGGAAAAAAACTATGGGAAAGAGGATTCTTTCGCTAAAAGAGCAAATCGCTATATCAAAAATAGTTTTGAACGAGTTGGTGTTGATGTAAATGCTGTAAAAAAGCCGGAAAATATGTTGTCGGTTCTGCTGAAGCCAAACCGGGTAAAGTTAGCGACTGTCTTCCTATGACGGATGAACTCGAAAAAAGTTTTGCTGAAAGATTTGAAAATGAGGATTTTCCGACTACATACCAGATGGACGATTATGAACAAGCAATTAAAGATATACCGCAGATATTGACAGAGAATAATGAGTCTGTAAGAAGAATGGTGAAAGACCTCAAGGAGTTTTTTGAAGCTTGTTCCGGAATGGTTATGAGGGGTGACATAAAAAAAGGTTATAATAAAAAGGTAAGAGAAATGATAGATCTCTTAGATAGTCTTTCAACATTATCAAAAAATCTTGCTGATGAATATCGCAATAACATAATCAAAATGTGTACATTTAATCCATTTGAACAAAGTTCCAGAGATGCATATTTCGCAATGGTGACACGTGTTTGTGAGAGATATTACTCAGACAAGTGTGATGCATTCAATGAAGATGACGTAGTTATAATCCGTTTCTTGCGACTTGAAGATAAATTGGAGCGTGAGATTAAACGTGCTCGTGCTGATTTGTTCATTTTATCGCACATGCAAAAAGATTAATAAGATTGAGCCGGAGTGCAAGAGCTGCGCTTCGGCGCTTGTTGTTTTTAGGGCTTGTGAGACAAATATTTAGGTTTGGATGTCCGAGACATTGGAGTTTTATTATAGTATAATTGACGTGTGAGGCGCATCCTGCGTTTTTGGCAGACAGAATAATCAGACTTTAGAGATGGTCAAAACTTGCGTGATATGCTTCTCAAAAAAATTAATATAAGGAGGTTTTTTATTATGAAACCAGAAAAAAAGAATACTTATTACACTAAAGGCAAAATCGATGAAAGACTTGCTGACAAAATTCGCTATGATTTTGAAGTTGTTGATGCATTTTATTCACCTGAAGTAAAAAAGAT
Source organism: Clostridia bacterium (assembly GCA_045647905.1). Lineage (GTDB taxonomy): Bacteria > Bacillota > Clostridia > Monoglobales > Monoglobaceae > SIG440. The sequence goes on along the minus strand of JAZRMZ010000047.1, from coordinate 5,953 downwards.
CCAGGTTTTGTACAAGCTATTTCACCCACATACTGAGGAAACATACTCCCTGCTTGAGGAGTATGCTCCGGAGTCAAGAGACTTGAGAGAGGCAATGGACAGAACTTTTTACCCTCTTGAATGCTCAAAGATAAAAAAGGTTAATCCTGAAGACTTTATAGGGTTATCGTTCAGTGCAGAACTATACTACCATAATGGTCAACTGGTGATTGATTGGGAGACTGTATTTCCCGAAGAGTCAGCCATGAGTGAAATGTATGAACACCGTGAAAAAAAGGTGCTGTCATACGCGAAAGAAGAATACTCTTGTATGCCTTTTAAAACAAGTATGCCGAGAGACTTCTTATTCTATACACAAGGCGTAGCCGACAAACGTTTGCGTACAGATGTAGAATATATTTTCAATGTTGAAGATGTTCAGTATTCAGACATCACCAAGACTATTCAGTTTATGTTTAACGTAGAGCATCCTGATACATATGAGAAGCTGTGTTTTTTTGAAGAATACTACCCTTTGTCACAAAGATTTAAGAAGTTCTTGGACAGATTGTGCTACATCGGTGAGAAGTCGCTCTCGAAGAAAGTATGTTTGAGTGATATTGAACGTATCGCATTCATTGCAAAGTTTAAGCATCATAAAGACAAGCTCTGCATTGATTTGGATACAGCGGTGGCTGACATTTCGGTAATGAGTCCCATGTTTGATAGATATGAGGGGCTTGGTTTGATTATTAACTGATGACATTATGGTCGGCGGTAGGTGGCATATGCCTATCGCTGACCATAACCTGTATAAAGAATATCCTGTAAATTATACAGTGGTACCTGTTGCAGGATATAGGAGTGTACCGAAAGAGGTTTTTAAATGTATATCAAAAGAAATATTAAAGCAAGAACAACACATCAGAATAGTATGACAGTTAAGTCACAGCAACCAAAGCTTGTAAGCTTGGGATTAGGACACTATGTTTTCCCTAAGTGTGATGAAGTACCGCCTGGTGTATATTATTCACAGATTAAGCATGCTGAGCACTCAACAACAAGAGCGGGTGATCCTGCTGTAGAAGTTTATTACGTAATGAGAGATGCTCGTAACTGTAAGGCTGTTATGAATGGATGGCCTACAGAAAAGACAAACAGTAAGAAATATTGTATAAAACAGGTGTATCCCAAGGGCACAAGATATTACAAAGAATTCACAGATTCTATGGCGGCAGCTTTGGGAATTAAACGAAATGTCCCTTTTGATATTGAAGACACCATTGGTCAGACCGAAATGGTTAAATTAGCTTATAATATCGGACTAGATATAGGCGGATTTGATTGGAGATATCCGTTTGAGCAAGAAGATTTTATAGAGTATCCAGAAGAGACAGAAGTGGAGGAACAAGAAACGGATGAACAATCGAGTTGCGGTGATACATATTGTGATGCAGATAATGCAGAAGCTTGCGTGAATAATATGGAATCCCAAGCACAGACAGAATATGTAAGTAATAACGCTCCTGATTATGATGATAACGATTATCTCGACGAAGACGACGATAATTGGGATTGGTAACATTTAATAATAGTTGTGTAAGATGAGTAATATGCTTCGTCATAACCCGTGAAAAACGCAGAAATCGTAAAGCGATCAGAAAGCCGCGACATAGCAACTTTTTCAGCTATGTCGCGGCTTTGCTTTTTGGGGATTGAAATTATCAAAATGGGTAAATTTAAGGGGAGTTAGGGGTAGGATTCTGCGGGTGGGTAGTTAGAGGGCTATGTTAATGCAATTTATACCATCATAAATTGTTTTTTTTGTATTGTTATATTCAAAGTATCCCTCTGCTATTTCAGACAATATGATTTCGAAGGAAATATGGTTATTAGATTTTTCCCAATTTACTTGAACATTTCCTCCGTCAGGTAATTTTAAGCTACCTTTTGCCCAATTCATTTTTTGTGGAATTTGAGGATTAATAACCAATTCCAATGATAAATCTGGTTTCCTTTGTACTCTTATACCCAGAATAGCTGATATAAGGAATCTGGCGCATGAACCAAACATCGGATGATTATGTGACAGTGTACCTTGCCAATTTTCCCAGATGGTCGTTGCTCCTCTGTCCATCATATATCCAAAAGAACCGCATTCATGTGAGGTTAATAACTGGTATGCGGTATCCACGGCACCTCGATCAAATAAAAGTCCGCAAAGCATATCGGTTGCTAAAAAGCCTGTATCAAAATGAGAGAGCGCAGTATACTTTTGCAAAAGATTATTAAAGGTTCTGTCATCGCCAAGTCCTGCAAAAAGAGCAAAGGCATCAGCACCTTGAACACCATCCGCAAAGCTTCCGGTTGTATTGTTATAATAAGACTTAATAACAGCACTTTCAGCAATTTTTCTCAGATTAGAAAATTCTATGGCGTCTTCAGGCGTTTTCGCTACTTCTTCCATAATGCGTAATACTTTTATGAAATAGCAAGTGTTTACCAAAGCTTCAGGAATAGCCGGGTCGTCTAATGTAAGCCACTCTCCGATGCACCACCCATTATCCTCTTCACGGACTAAAAGACCGTTCTCACAATGGTCTTTTAGGTAATATATCCATTTTTTCATTTTAACATAATATTCATCAATAACAGAACTATCTCCGTAATGTTTGTAGTAGTAATAGGGCACTAAAATTGCTGCGCAGCCCCAACCACCAGGGCCACCACCGCCACCGGCGAAGGGAGCGGTATGGTTAACATGTCCGGTTTTTTTGTCTTGAGAGTCAAATATATCACGTATCCATTTTCTGTAAAATTCACGCGAAGAAAACATTAACATCCCTGCAGGGGCACAGACCTGACCATCACCTGTGTATCCGAGTCGCTCTCTGTGTGGACAATCGGATGGAACCCCTGAATGCATATTGTTGAGTTGGGTTCTTTGAAAGGCATCAAACAACCAGTTGAGTTCTTTTGTATCTGACTCAAATTCGGCATTGGTTTTAACATTACTGTGAACAACTGCAATTGATTCTATTTCACCCTCGCCGATTACTTCTACAAAGCGAAATGCATGCCATACAAAAGAAGGTTCAAAAATATGTGTCCGACCATCTCCTATAAAAATATCTTCCATTATTTGTTGGCTTTTTGTCAAGGTGTTATATACTGAGCCGGTAGATTCAAAATCAATTTCACCATTTTTTATATGCTCAGCAAATCGCATTACAACACGTTCGCCGTCGGAAGCGGTTGTTTTGAGAGTTGCAAAACCACTTATGTTTTCACCGGCATCATAAATTTTTCTCTTTTTGTCCTCAAATATAAGCTGTGGCTTTATTCGTCGGGTAATTTGGTCTGCGGGAGCTTCGCAAAAAGTCAATTCTGTTTCGGGTAGGGAGATGATTTCAACATTGCTGTATTGATAATTTTTATCTCTATCTATTCTCGCATCGTATATCTCGCCAATAAAAAGCTGGTTGTATATGATGCCATTTGAACGACTTTTTTCGCTTCCGTCTGATTTTACAAACGCATCACCCAACGAAATTGCATAAATAGTTCCTAAACAATCTCCAAATGACATATTTCCTTCTGCAATTCTTTCTTTTTGCTTATACCAACCATTACCGAGAACAATTTCAATGGTATTTTCTCCATTTACAAGATGTTCACTTATATCATATTTATCATAATAACATCTGTATGTGAATTGGTCATTAATGGCATATGAAAGAGATGATAAATCACGTTCTCTAAACAAGCTGTTTAGCGGCTGAAAATAGCCATTATTTATTCGCTTGCCGTTTATGTAAAGAATATAAAAGCCGAGAGCACTTATCAAAATTTCGGCTTTTATTGGCGTTTTAACACAAAAAGAACGAGATATAACACCTGATTCAAATGATTCAGGTATAGTTACCCATTGTGCAGATTTTAACTCTGCTTCAAGATTGAGATTCATAATGTAAAATTCCTTTCTCAATTGAATTGTTCAATGTGTATTGTAAACGTGTGGAAGGTGCTTGTCAAGTATAAAGGAATAATTTAACTGTTAAACACAAAAAATGTCCTAAAGTGATATGGAGTTGGCTTAATATGCCATTCCAAGTTCGATAAATATTTGACATAATAAAAATATAATTTTATTCATATTGAATAAAATAAAATTATAAGCACCGACCTTGGTGCAAGGAGGTAATTTTATGACCAAATTGGTTAAACAAATTTTGGCAAGTGTGTTAGTGCTTGTGATGATGTCGGGATTGTTTGCAATTCCTGCTGTTGCAAGTGAAGTAGATAAAACAGAGTATGCAGTTAAGACTCTGTATGCACTTGACACATCAAAACTCGAAAACGGCAATGTATACAACACTCTTATGTCATCTGCAGACAACTATCCTAATGTAGAGGTGGTTGATGTAGCGAACAAGGAATACATGGTTGCGGATTTAGCATACCATGATGCTATCGGTGATCTTGGAGCAGCATCAACATCAAATAAGGTAATCAGCTGTAACTGGTATGGAGATGTTCGTACAATTACATACAAGATAACCAGTACAAACCCCGAAGGTTTCAAGAACCTCAAATTCTCTATCAGAGCCCATGAACCACAGAGTAATCCTCTTCAGGTAGACATTCGTTGTGCAGATACTCTTGATGGCGTAAATAGTGGTAATACTGATTTCATATTCATCGAAGGTACAATATATAACAAATATGGAGAAACTTTTGTACTGGATAATGCAGAGGGTAAGTCAGAATGTTATGTAAAAGTTATAATGTATAACGACACTAACAGAGGCGACGGTTCACCTAATGCAGGATTTTTGAGAACATATTTCAGTGAAATTTCAATCAGTGAAGAAGTTCCCGTTGATTTTTCTGCTTATTCAGAAATGGTATTCTTAGACAAAGATTTTACAACAGCCGAGGGTAACAGCTGGTATACAACAGCAAATAAAGGTGACCTTAATTTAGATACAGAATATTGTGAAACAGAAAGCATTACAGGTACATTCACATACAAAGGTGAAGACGGAGACAAATATCTTACACCTGTATTGCAGGTAGGTAGCGGAAGTAATATAACCTACACAGAAGGCCTGGCAGAAGTTGTATTGAAGATAAAGGCACCGGAGGGCAAGGCTATTCATGGCTTAAGAATAGAACCCACAGGACAGAGCACAATAGCATCTTCAATGGGAGCGAAGAAATCAGCAGCATTTACAGCATTTGCAGGAGAAGATATAAATGCAATGACAGTTGTTAACAAAATGGCATCATACACTGATGCAAATTCAGTTGCAACAAATGCAGGCGAATTACAGCCATTCACAGTAGTTGGAAATGGAAAGAATGAAATGCTTGTTAAGATAAGACTTGATGGTGGCGACTATGGAATGACATATCTTAAGGGGCTTAAGATTACAGGTATAGTTGGAGAAGGCACTGAGAAAGCGGTTAAAACTTTATACGCGCTTGATACATCAAAAATCGAAAACGGCAATGCATATAAAGTGCTTATGGAGTCTGCAGATAATTATCCTAATGTAGAGGTGGTTGATGTAGCAAATAAGGAATATATGGTATCTAATTTGGCGTATCATGACGCTATCGGTGATCTTGGAGCAGCATCAACATCGAATAAGGTAATCAGCTGTAACTGGTATGGGGATGTTCGTACAATTACATACAAGATAACCAGTACAAATCCCGAAGGTTTCAAGAACCTTAAATTCTCTATCAGAGCACATGAACCACAGAGTAATCCTCTTCAGGTAGACATTCGTTGTGCAGATACTCTTCATGGCGTAAACAGTGGTAGTACAGAATTTATATTCATTGAAGGTACAGTATATAACAAATATGGTGAGACTTTTGCTTTGGATAATGCAGATGGAAAGTCAGAATGTTATGTAAAGGTTATAATGTATAACGACACTAACAGAGGCGATGGTTCACCCAA